>JBAUGH010000327.1:0-11983 GCA_049679565.1 Acidobacteriaceae bacterium | reverse complement strand
CCGCGAGCTGGGGATGGCGCTCGATCAGCACCCGCATAAACTCCTGCTGACCGTACTGAGCCATGCCCTGGGCAACCAGGATCTGCTTGCGGATCGAGGACTGGCCGACGGGGCTGGCCAGAAACGCCGACAGCTGGACAATTTCCTCGAGTGTGTAGGCGTTCACGATCATCTCCAGGGTGATCTTCTCGATCTTGTCGCCACCGTATACCTCATCGCAGATGCTCCGGATCTCCTCCTGGACGGCCGGTTCGTACTGCGGGAGCAGCTGATCCATCACCATTTGCACGCTGGCCGTGAGAATTCCGTGGGGCAGAAGCTTCATGTACGCTTCGGCGGCGGCTCGGCGGTCACGGGCGATGGAAGCCTGGCGCTGCAACATCATGCCGGCGTTGTCATACTCCCCGATCTGCCGGTAAAAGCTGGCCGCGGCATCGAGAATGGCCAGGTCGGTAGTGGATTGCGTGGCCTGGGCAAAGAGGATTCTCGCGTCCTCGATGCGGCTGTTGCCGGCGGCTTCAACCGCAGCTCGCGCCAGGGCGAAATCTTTTTGCGCATCGCGGACCAGAGACAAGTCGCCGGTTAACGGCGGGCTCGCGGCTTTGCCTGCAGGCGCCGGAGTGTTCCCGGCGGGAGGCTGGAGGGGACCGGTGATGCTGGAGGGGAATTCGACCGGAGGGGGAGAGGTTTCGAGATTCTTCCAGGCGCCGCGAGAGAAGGCGCACAGGTGATCCTCGATCTCCTTGCCGAACTGCTGCTCGTTGTCGAAGGACTTATAGAGGACCTTTCCCTCGTCCTGGAGTTTCTTTCGGAACGCCAGCACCGGCTTGAGCTGTTCACCCGGATCGGCGAGCTGAGCGTTGGGCACGTTCTTGAAGAAAACGAGAACCTCGGGCAAGCCATGATTTTTCCAGAGCGTCATGGCGGTTTCGTATTCTTCTTCGGTAAACGAGGAATAGGTGGGGTTATCGTCGCGGCGTCCCCAGCGGGTGTGGAGGACGAGGACGAAGAGGTCGCAATCGGCGATGCGCTGATTGAGGACGTCCTGGACGCGGCGTCCGGATTCAGCGAGCTGGTCTTCCCACTCGACAGGAACAAAGACCACGTCGGCGCCGCGACCGAAGCCCTGGTTCAGATCTTCGATGGTGCTCTTGAAGACAAGCCGTTCAGCCGCGACATCGCCGGGCGAGGCGATGAAGACAGAGATTTTTCGCGGTTCGGGAGTGGGCATCGAGGACCCTCCTGGGAAACTCCGGGTGTTGGGGCCGGCCGGGTACCTGCGAAAACCAGGGGGAGCAGTTTCTCACCGGTCCGGCGCGAAAAGCAATGAGAATTTGAGGGCACATGATGGCGGCGGGGAAAGCGAAAGCGAAACCAGGAAAACTTCAGGATCGCAGCCGGGCGCTGTCCGCGGCCGTGTTCAAAAAGACTCCATCGAGGAGGGAAAGCTTCAACAGTTTCGGGTGTTTCATCACTAAGGGAGAGGACTTTGGAATGGATTCGGCAGGCCAATTCAGGATGCACGGCGGTGCGGTAAAACCGACACGCAACTATCCGCGGCGTCCGGGTTATTTCCAGCAGAACCGAGTCTTGCAGACAAAGGGTGCGCCCCACAAAAGAGAGGCGCCAAGCTTCGGAGCGGTCGCCCGGCCGTGATATGCTCCGATCACCCCATCCCCCGAACTCAGACGGCCTATAAGCCCAGGCTGCGCCGCACGTGCTCCGAGCAGAGCCGGTGAAGGTGTGAGCCGGAAGGACATTCCCTATGAAGTCGTGGTCGATGCGAACCGTGGTTCCTGTGGCAGCGGCGTTATGTCTGAGCTGTGTTGCGGCGGCCGCGCAATCAAAGAGCAAAGGATCGACATCAGGCTCGTCGGGTTCCGGAGGAGGCAGCGGATCCGGCGCCAGTTCTGGCCAGGATAGCTCGGGCCCGGGCTTTTCGATCGAAACCGAGATGTTCACTTATCAGGCGGTGGAAGGCAACAGCAAGGTGATTGCGTGCGACATCGCGCAGTACCTGTATGGCGGCAGCGTGCAGTCGCCGGCGCCGGGTTCGCATGCGCCGTGCACGGTCGAGAACGCGTCGGGAACCGCGCCGGGGATCATTCTGATTTCCTCAGATACGACCCTGCTGTCGGATTTCCAGCTGTGGCGTTCCGACATGGCGATGATGAACAGCCTGGAGCAACGGGCGGATCAGGTGTGCATCGCGAAGACATCGGCGCCGAGCACCACCACCGATCACCCTGCGAACCAGCCGGGATCGGGGATCCAGGCGCGGGGCCTGCTGGGCTCGATCCTGGCCGATGTGACCCCGGCAGGGGCGGCGGCCAGTTCGATGGGGACGGTGCTCTCGATGCTGGGCAAGAGCAACTCGGTGATGTCGGTTGTGGGCACGGTCCAGGATCCGGCCCTGCTGAACGAGGTGGGCCGGCAGTTGCGGGCGCTGGGTGTGCAGGTGCTGATTCCGGAGATGTACAACCCGAACGCGCTGGGACCCGCGGACTACACGCATTCGCCGTATATGAACAACCTGCAGAATCTGTTCGCCACCTACGATAAATGCGACAAGGCGAAAGCCAGTTATACCGACAAGGACGCCGCACAGACAGCGGACATGACCAGCATCATCACCGGCATCGATACGTTTCTGAAGTCGGCCTTCTCGACCGAAGGCGCGGAGATTCCCGGTGGGACCAAGCCGGTAACACCCGGTGCGAACACCGCGGCTTCGCAGCCGCCGGCCTCGGTGTCGCACTTCACGACGGTGCTGGCCGCGGATGAGCTGGCCCGGGAGATGGGCTTCGCCGGCAACGGGGCCAACGGAGCAAATGCGACGTGGCAGCATCTGGTATGGCTGCAGGCGCTCGAGTCCGGCGGCTCGGTGAACAAACAAAGCAGCCTGTTCGGGACGAAGGTCCTGTTCGGCGGCGGCGCGGTGGATACCTACTCGGTCTTCCGCCTCGATGGACAGCTGGTGTGCTCGGGCAACGTGTACAGCTTCCAGCCCCCGGTGAAGATGGACGATCTGCAGAAGACGTTCCAGAAGGGGATCGCGTTTGACGCGACGAAATCGCCTCTGCTGGACAGCACCTGCGCCGCGCTGCCGCCGGAACAGCACTGAGCGGACAGGAGTGCAAGAACGCAGGCGGCTGATGAGCCGCCTGCATTTTTGTGCCCGGCTGCGAGGTACGACGCCGTGCATGAGCCGGCACTCCCGATTCCCGTCGCGCATAACTGCAAAGGTGCGATGCTGAAGAGATGGATTCGCCTGGGGCAGTGTACCGGCGGCGGCTGGCTGAAGCACGCCGGGTTCTGGAGCGCGCGCAGAAGCGACATCACGCGCTCGGATATGCCAAAGTCTCCGTGTTTCTGGCTGCAGCGGTGGCCGCGGTAGCGATGCTGCACACGCCGCGGCTGATGGAGTGGCTGGCAATTCCCGCAGCTATTTTCGTTGCGCTCATCGTTATCCACGATCGGGTGATCCGGCGGCTGGAAAAGCAGACGCGGGTGACGGATTTCTACGCGCGCGGGCTGGCGCGGCTGGACGATGCGTGGGCCGGGACGGGAGAGACAGGCGAGCGGTTCTTCGACGCGGCTCATGCGTATGCCCGGGATCTGGATTTGTTCGGCAAGGGATCGCTGTTCGAGCTGCTTTCGACCGCGCGGACGCGGGCCGGCGAGGAGACGCTGGCGCGCTGGCTGCTGCAGGCAGCGGCGCCAGAGGAAGTGCGGGTGCGCCAGGCCGCGATCCGCGAGATGCAGGAGCGAGTCATACTGCGGGAGCGGCTGTTCATGGCGGGCGAACAGGTGCGGGCGGGGGTGCATCCCGAGGCGCTGGCCGCGTGGGGCGAGGGACCAATGAGCTTCACCCGTTTGCAGATGCGCTGGCTGCCGTGGATCCTGCCGGTGCTGGGCGCGTTGTGGGTGGCGAGTGTTGGGTATTGGGGCGCGACCCGGTCGTGGGAGTGGGCGCTGTTCATGACAGCGGTGAATTATTCGGTGAGCTGGGCTCTGCACCGGCGCGTGGATGCCTCGGCCGCAGCTGCGGATAAAGCCGCCGAGGATTTGCGGGTGCTGGCCGAAGTGCTGGAGGTGATGGAGCAGGAGACCTTCACGGCCGAGCGGGTGGTGCGGCTGCGGAAAGCGCTCGAGACGAATTACATTGCGGCCTCAGCAGCCATCAGGAAGCTCAAGCGAATTTACGACTGGCTGGAAGACCGGCGCAACGGATTTGTGGCGATCTTCAATCCGTTTGTGTTTTACACCGCGCAGCTGACCATGGCGGCTGAGCGATGGCGCTCGCGGTTTGGTCCGGCGATTCGCGGATGGCTGGCGGCGGTCGGGGAATTTGAGGCGCTGGCGGCGATTGCCGGGTATGCCTATGAGCATGCGGAGGATGTACTGCCGGAATTTGTAACAGGAAGAGGCATGTTTGAGGCCGAAGGCCTGGCGCATCCGCTGCTACCCGCTGGCAAGGCCGTGGGCAACGATGTGACCCTGGGCCGAGAGCCGCAGCTGATCGTGGTGAGCGGCCCGAATATGGCGGGCAAGAGCACCTTCCTGCGCGGGGTGGGCCTGAATGCAGTGCTGGCGCAGTGCGGGGCGCCGGTACGGGCAAAGCGATTGCGCATGTCGCCGCTGGCGGTGGGGGCGTCGATCTGCGTGCTGGATTCGCTGCAGGGCGGGGTGTCGCGATTCTACGCGGAGATTCAGCGGCTGAAGCTGCTGGCGGATCTGGCTGCGGGAGAATTTCCCCTGCTGTTTTTGCTCGACGAGCTGTTGTCGGGGACGAATTCGCACGACCGGTTGGAAGGCACGCGGGCGGTGGTCCGAGAGCTGACGCGGCGAGGGGCGATCGGGCTGGTAACGACGCACGATCTGGCGCTGGCGCGGATTCCGGAGTCGATGGACGGCGCGGGACAGAACTGGCACTTCGAGGACAGTCTGGAAAACGGACGGCTGCGCTTCGATTACCGGCTGAAACCGGGGATCGTGCAGACCAGCAACGCGCTGAGGCTGATGAAAAGCGTGGGGCTGGAAGTGGAGAACGGCTGAGGAGGCGCGGCCCGCGGCAAGGCTACTGCTGCTTCCAGGTCGTGTCCACCGTGACCGGAATCTCGTTGTGGATGGGTACGGTCAGGAACGAGGGGCGATCGATTTTGAAATCGGAGCAGGTGGCGGGGACGGTGCCCGTGATCTCCACCTCATTGCCCTTCCGGATGCGACGGAAGGGCACGTGGCTGTAATCGGCTGTCTGCCCGGCAAACTGCACGACGAGGTCGGCGGCGAGGTTCGGGGCATTCGTATCAGACTCCGGGATGCGGGTGCGGACGACAATCATGGGGAATTCCGCGCCGCGCACGGTCTGAATCATGTGCAGGTCGCGGTTGCTGTCGCCGGAGTTGAAGGTGTTGACCGGGACGGCGATCAGGAAATCGCAGAATCCGCCGCTGCACACGCCTTTGCCTTTGGCCGAATGACTGGTTCCGTCGACTTCATGCATGGGATGGGTGACGTGCCAGGTGAGCGTGGACTGCTGGAGAACCCACTGGGTGGAGGTTTGCGCGCGGGCCGGGCTGAAGGCAAAAGTAAAGACGGCGAGAGCGAAGGCAACAGCAAACTTCATTCCTGCTCCTAAAACCTGAGATGAATGGGCCAGGAGACCGAAACCGCGGCGGCCGCGTACGCGCCGAGAGTGACGATGGCCACTGTGCTGTGGGCGGAGGCGATGCCATGCACCTTCTGGCCGTTTTCCTCCTGGCTGAGGGCCATGCCGCCGAGGATGGGTGTGAGCACCATGCCGGGGAGGTGAACCCAAACCAGATCGCGATGGAGGCGGATAGCACCGCGGGGTTTGACTCCGTGAATTTTGGGCGCGGCGATGGCGTAGTACGCGGTGAGGCCGTACATGGCAGCCGTTGCGGAACCGAGCGCAGCGTGGAGATCGACGCCGGCATTACTGGGCGGAATCACCGTGGTCGTGGTGGTGCCGTCGGTGTTGCGAACGTGCTTCTCTTTCGCGCCACCCGAGACGATGACCGTGGCGGCCAGGGGGGCAAGGGTGATAAGCCCAAGCGTCTGGTGGATCTTCAGCATGTGGGTGCGCTTGTTCAGGCGCGCCTGGAGCTTGGCGTTGGCTTCAGTCTGCGAGGGCGAAAAGCCAAGGTCGCCGAGTGATGGCTCCGCAGGCTGCTGCCGGGCAGGCTTCTGGTCGGCCTGTGGATGCCGCTGATTTTGATTCTGGTCGGCAGGCGCAGTGTTTTGCGCAGCGGGCAGCGGCGCGGCGGGCAGCTCGGGTGCGATGCCGGCGACGAGAGACGCAGAGGCGGGCGGAGCCTGCGGAGCATCCGGCAAATGACCAGGAGATTGCGCGATTGTCATCACAGGAAACAGCAGCAGGCAGGAGAGGGTGATGGCGGCTTTCCATGGAGGATTCGTTCTCAAATTTCAGGGCCTTCTGGATGGACGCGCCGTTGCTCCCAGGGTGAGCGAAACCACCGACACTGCGTGCATCCTACGCCGCCAACTCAGCGTTTTCGGTTGGCCGCGGATTTCTTTCTCGTCATGGTCGCAGACTTTTTGCGGTTGGGGCCATCGCCGCTGCCGTTCGGGCCGTCGAGGGTGTTGCGATCCAGAACCGTGAGCACCACGCCGTCGATGCGATTGTCGAGAGTGCGGTACGGCGTAATGCGGAGATGGAACCAGCGCCCGTCCTCGTCCTGCACCTGCTGGTAACGGGGCTGCACTTCCTGGATCACGTCGAGCATCATCTGCTCTAGGGTGCGGACGTCGACCTTCAGCTTAAGGCGGGGGATGGGACGGCCGATGTCGCTGGGCATGAGGCCGAGGATGGCGGTGGCCTGGGGAGTAAAGCGGCGCACGCTCAGGTCAGAGCTCACCATCACCATGGGCAGGCTCACGCTGTTCAGGAGGTTGGTCAGGTCGTTGTTGGCCTGGGTGAGCAGTTCGTTGCGGTGCTGCATTTCCTCGTTGACAGTGTGCAGCTCTTCGTTCGCCGATTCCAGCTCTTCCTTGGAGGTCTGCAGCTCTTCGTTGGTGCTCTGCAGCTCTTCGTTGCCCGACTGGATCTCCTCATTGGCGGACTGGAGCTCCTCGTTGGTGGCTTCCTGCATTTCGATGATGGACTGCAGGTATTCCCTGGTAGCGGCCAGTTCCTGGCGGAGCTGCGCGAGCTGCCTTTCGGTTTCGACGCGCTCCGACTCGGTCAGCGGCTCCGCTACCCGGGTTAGATCTGCGGTAGATTCGGCAACCACGGGCTCGAAGATAATCAGGAAACTATTCTGCTCCTGCACCGGGGTGCGGAAGGGGAGAACCCGGACATGCGTGGGATGACTGCCGCCGTTGCCGTCGACGCTGACGTTGCGGCGCTCGGTTTCCATGCCGGTCCTTTTGGCCTCATCCACGGCGCTCTGCAGCTCGAAAAGGAGGCCGGGGCGGGCCATCTTCAGCAAATTGAGGCTGGCCTTGCCGGGAGCGAGCTCGAGAAAGCCGCCGGTGCGGCCGCGGCTCTGCAGGATTTCCATCTGCTCGTTAACCACCACAGCGGGGGGCGCATAGCGGGTGAGGAGCAGGCGGTCCGCTTCGCGCTGCAACTCCAGCGGAGCTTTGGCGGCTTCCGGAGGCTTGACGGGAGGGGCGGGCAATTCGGAGACCGTGTGCTCCTGCTGTCCCACCGCGAAGCCAAAGGTGACCGGGGTTGAGACGAGTTTCTTGCGATAGATTTTCTGTTTCTTATCGGCCATTTCGAACAGTTCCGAACCTGCGCCCAGCAGGCCTTCCGTATTTCCGATTATCAGAAAGCCGGTGGGGTTGAGTGCGTAGTGGAAGATGGGGATGACACGCTTCTGCAGAGCCTGGCCCAGATAAATCATCACATTGCGACAACTGACGAGGTCCATGCGCGAGAAGGGAGGATCGTTGAAGACGTTTTGCGAGGAAAAGATGCACAGGTCGCGGACCGGTTTGCTGATCTGATAGCCACCGTCGCATTTATGGAAGAAGCGGCGCAGCCGGGTGAGGCTGACGTCGGTTTCGATGCTCTCTTTATAAACGGCGGCGCGGGCCCGCTGGACCGCGATTTCGCTGAGATCGGTGCCGAAGATCTGGATGGGCACTTCCACCCGCTCGTCGCTCAGATATTCGATCAGGGAAATGGCGTGGGAATACGCCTCCTCGCCGGTGGAGCAACCCGGTACCCATACGCGGATGGGCATCGAGGGGTTGCGGGACTGGAGAATCGCGGGATAGACGATCTGCTTGAGGGCCTCGAAGACTTCCGGGTTGCGGAAGAAGGACGTCACGTTGATCAGCAGGTCCTGATAGAGCGCGTTCACCTCGTTGCGGTCGCGGTGCAGGAGGGAAACGTAGTCGCTCAGCCGCTCGAGCTTGTGGAGCACCATGCGCCGTTGGACGCGGCGGGCGATGGTGGGGGTCTTATATTCGGAGAAGTCGACTCGCGTGGCGCGGCGCAAAAGGCGGAAGACCTGGGACATGAAGGCATCGGCGGACTTCTCGTCGCCGTCCGCCAGATCGAAGGCGTTGCCGGCAACATAGGGGTGCTCGCGAATGCGCGCAAGCTCGTTGGCGATTTCTTCGGGAGGGAGGATGAAATCGACGCAGCCGGCCGCGATGGCGCTGGCCGGCATCCCGTCGTATTTGGCAGAGCGGGTATCCTGCGCGAAGGTGATGCCCCCTTCGCCCTTGATGGCGCTCAGGCCCACGGTGCCGTCCGAGGCGGTGCCGGAGAGGACAACACCGATGGCGTTGGATCCGTGTTCAGCTGCCAGCGAACGGAAGAAGATATCGATGGTGGCGTTCACGCTGCGGGATTGCACCTCGCGGTCCCGTATGGACAGGCGGTGCTCTGCAATAGAAAGGTCGCAGTTGGGCGGGATGACGTAGACGTGGTCGGGTTCGATGGCCATGCCGTCTTCGATCTGGACAACCGGCATCGTGGTGGCACGGCCGACGATCTGGGCAATCGCGCTTTCGCGGAGTGGATCCAGGTGCGGCACCAGCACGTATGCCATGCCCAGATCGGGCAGCAGCGCTTTAAACAGGGCGGTGAAGGCTTCCAGGCCGCCGGCGGACGCGCCGATGCCCACGATGGGAAAGGCGGGGCTGCGGGAATCCCTGCGCGAGGTCGCACCTGCGGCATCCCCGGACGGAGCGACGGGCAAACGGCGATTGGATTTCGATGTCATTGGGCGTTCCAGCGGATGAGCGGGTCAGGATGGCGATGGGAGCGAAGCCGCAACTCTGATTGCAACGCATTATAGTCCGGGAACGAAGACCACAAAACCATCAGGCGGGGCGATCTCTTCTCGGGGTGCAAGGCGGGCCGCCACCGCAGGATTCAGCCAACTCAATGACCGATTTGCAGCAAGAGAAGATTCTCTTTGAGCGTGTTGAGCGCAGCATGGACCTCATCGACGAGCAGCTTGTTGCTGGTGCGCAAAATCCGGGAGGTTTCGATTTGCGCATTCAGGCTGCACAGGGCGGTGAGGTGCTCGCGCCGCCCGTCGGCTGCCGCCGGCCTTTCTCGCGGAGAGGAAACGCTCAACTCGATGGCATTGTGCGGGCGGCTGGAACAGCGAAGAGCCACCCAGGCGTCGAGGTCGCGGGGCCGGGCGAGCACAGCTTTCTTGTTGGAGCCCTGGGGGCGCCGAACGGGGAGGCCGAAGTCCTGCTCCCAGCGCTGGACAGTGCGAACTCCTTTGCCCATGTAGCGGGCAATATCTTTCCAGGAAGTGAGTACGGTGGTGCCATTCGCACTGGTTCCAGGGTTCATCGTGCTCTCCAAAGTGATAATGGGGGTTCCAATGCACATCGTGCAAGAGGTTGGAAGTTGTGGAGCCGGGAACGGATGCCCGGAAACCAAATTTCTCTCTGGTCATATGCCAGAGTTGTAAGCGTTCATCCGGTGCGGCAGGATTCGGTGCTCGGGGGAGGGGGGAGGACGGGTTTTTGGCCACTTTCCCCTGACCCCGGATGGCAATCCAGGCCAAAGAGTCTCCGCGGCGTGGGTCGGAGGCCAGGCTGCGTCGGGAAGATTTCCTGATTTATCCTTGGCCTGCGATGCGATTGTTTGTGGGGATTGGACTGGAACCCCAGGCGGCACAGGACCTTGAGCGTATGCTCGAACCGCTGGCAGCTTCGGCCCGTGACCTGCGATGTTCGGAGCCCGAGAGCTGGCATGTGACGCTGCTATTCCTGGGAGCGGCAACCGACGAGCAGGCGGCCTGCCTGGTGGAAAAGCTGGGCGGGATTCAGGCGGCGCGGGTCCCGGTGCAGATCGCCGGCCTGGGATTTTTCGAACGGGCGGGCGCGTTCTGGGCGGGCGTGGAGCTGACGGCGGAATTGCTGGCATTGCAACAGAAGGTAACGGCGGCAACACGCGCCTGCGGATTTGTCCCGGAGGATCGCGCCTACAACCCGCACATCACCCTGGCGCGGGCGAAGGGCCGGAGGGGCGGGCGGGCGCTGGCGCCGATGAAAGCCGCGGTAGAACATGCCCGAATCCGTCTGAACGCGGAGTTCGTGGCGGAGGCGTTTCTGCTCTACGAGTCCTTACCCGGGCCGGGGGGTTCGCGCTACAAGGTGCGGGGGCGGTTCAGGCTGGGCTGATGGGCGCCGCACAGGCCGGCCGAGCGATTGCCAGATTCGTGAGCGCAGAGCGAGAGCGAAGCGTACCGGGCGCGAACGGGGCGCCTACTCGATCGCCTGGACTGCGCCGCGACCGAGGAGCAGCTCGACCTTGTCGATAAAGGCGCGGTCGGCGGCGACGGTGATCACCGATTCAGGCTCCATGACGACGCAGTACTCGCCGCGCTGTTCCACGTAGAGCATGACGCGGGCGGGGCCGGGGGCGGACACGACCAGATCGCGCAACTCGTGGAGCGCGGTGTCGCTCACCCGATCGAGGGGGATGCGGATGCGGACATTGTTGGGCAGGCGCACCTTCACATCTTCGAGCGCCTGGATACCGGAGACGCACAGCTTGGGCGCGGCTTCCTCTTCCGCGCGGAGCTGGCCGCGGACCAGGACGGGCACTTCGATACGCAGAGACTGCGCCAGGCGCTCGTAGTCCTTCGGAAAACAGATGAGGTCGATCTTGCCGCTGGCATCTTCGAGCGCGGCCTGCGCATAGAGATCGCCGGTACGCTTCGACTTCGCAACCTTGAGGCCAACGATCACACCGGCGATGGAGATTTCATTTTCCGGGGACTGGCCGCGGCGTCCGTTGGACGGCGGCGGCTTCATTTCGAGCGCGGCGGCGACGTCGACGACGCCGGGGAGGTTGCGGAGTTTCTCCGCATACTTGTCGAGCGGGTGACCGGAGACGAAGAAACCAAGAACCTCCTTCTCCGCCGCCAGCCGCTGCCCCTCTTCCATGTCCGGCACGTTGGGCAGTTCGTCGCCCTTATGCCCGTGCGCGGGCGTCTCGAAGATGCCAAAGAGGCCGGACTGGCCGGCGGCGCTGTCACGCTGGGCTTTCTGCGCCCGCTCCATGGTTTTGTCGACGGCGGCCAGGAGCTGGGCGCGGCGGCCAAACGAATCGAGCGCTCCGGCTTTGATCAGCGATTCGACGACGCGCTTGTTGAGCAGGCGCAGGTCGATCTTCTCGCAGAAATCCTGGAAGCCGGCAAAAGCCTTGCCTTCCTTGGCGAGCTCATCGCGCGCGGCGAGGATGGAATCGATGGCGTTGCGCCCAACGTTCTTGATGGCTGTGAGGCCGAAGCGGATCGCCTCGCCGTGCGGCGTGAAGTCGGCATCCGAGTAGCGCACGTCGGGTGGCTCAACCCCGATCTCCATCTCCCGGCATTCTTTGATGTACTTGACGACGTTCTCCGGTTTCGAAATTTCCGACGTAAGCAGCGCCGACATGAACTCGATCGGATAGTGGGTCTTCAAATACGCCGTCTGGTAGGCCACCAGTGCGTAAGCGGCTGAGTGCGAC
>JBAUGH010000326.1:0-4592 GCA_049679565.1 Acidobacteriaceae bacterium | reverse complement strand
CGGTGGGTGACGACGAGGGCGCTGGTGTGGGATACGTCGCGCTGCTTCATGACCAGCTCGATGATGGTCGTGGACGTGATGGGGTCGAGGCCGGCCGTGGGCGAGTCGTACAGGATCAGTTTGGGATTGGTGACGATGGCGCGCGCGATGGCCACCCGGCGCCGCATGCCGCCGGAAAGCTCGGAGGGGAATTTGTTCAGGGTCTGTTCCAGTTCGACGAAGCGCAGGGCCTCGGTTACCCGGGCGGTGATCTCGTCGTCGGGCAGACGTTCCTCCAGCAGACGGTAGCCGACGTTATCGCGCACGGTGAGCGAGTCGAAAAGCGCGCCTTCCTGGAAGACCGTGCCGATCGAACCGCGCAGCTCGAACAGGTCCTGCTCGCGCATGGCGCTGATTTCTTTGCCGAAGACGAAGATGCGGCCGGAGTCGGGACGCAGCAGCCCGTTCACCAGCTTGAGCAGGACGCTCTTGCCAACGCCTGCGGGACCGAGCAGGATCCGCATCTCGCCGGAGCGGACCTGGAAGGAAATATTTTCGAGGACGGATTTCTGTTCGAATCCAATGGAAACATCTTCGAAGACGACGATGGGCTCGGTCGGCTGGTCCGGGGCAGGAGGATGGGGCGCTCCGTTGGCGGCCACGGCGCTCACCGTCCGAAGATGCCGATCAGCAGGCGGCTCAGAGTGAAATCGGAGGCGATGATGAGGATCGAGGAGACGACCACCGCCTGGGTAGTGGAGCGCCCGACGCCCTGGGTTCCGCCGCGGGTTTTCATCCCGTAGTAGCAGCCGATCGTGGCGATGATGAAGCCGAAGAAGATGGGCTTCACCAGGCCCTGAAAGATGTCGGCAAACGCGAGCGATTGCCAGGCGGTGTGGAAGTACTGCGATCCGTCCTGGCCAAGCATGATGACGGAGACCAGTCCGCCGCCGAGGATGCCCACGGCATCGGACAGGATGACGAGAAAGAAAAGCATGACGACTGTGGCCACGATGCGAGGCATGACCAACTTCTTCAGGGGATCGGTGCCGAGTGCGCGCATGGCGTCGATCTGCTCGGTCACGATCATGGAGCCCAGTTCGCTGGCCATGCCCGAAGCGTTGCGGCCGGAGACCATCAGCGCGGTCACCACCGGACCGATTTCCTTGATCATCGAATAGGCAACCAGCTCGCCGGTGAAGGCAGTGGCGCCGAACTGGGTAAGGGTGGACGCGGACTGGAGCGCGAGCACGCCGCCGAGGAAAAAGCCGGTAAGGATCACGATGGGCAGCGAGCCGACGCCAATGATGTCGGCCTGGAGGAAGATGTCGTCGCGATAAAAGGGGCGCCGAAAGAGATTGCCGAGGGCGCGGCCGGAGAGCGCGGCATATTCCTGAACGGCCAGGACGCCTCGTTTTGCGGCCGCATCGATGGTTTCCAGAGCCATAGTCGATTACGAAGAGTTGGATGCCGGAGTGAACCGGTTCGCTCCGAAGTTTGAGCGTAGCACAGGGAAGCCAGGGTGCAACCGGAAGGGTGCAGCGTGCGGCCTTCAGGCAAAGCCGGGTGGGCCGCAGCCGGATGGAATCGCCCATGGCGATAGAATCCGGGCGGGAGGCTCCGGGTGATCTCCGCGGTATTCGCGATTCAGTAAGGCCGGACGCGGAGAACTACTCGCGGTTGTTGCGCTTTCTGATCTCGATGTTCAAGCGCTTAATTTTCTGATTGAGCGTTGACAGCGGGATGCGGAATTGCTCGGCGGCTTCGGTCTGGTTGCCGTTGCAACGCTCGAGCTTGTCCACGATGATGCGCCGCTCGATGTCCTCCATGATGTCGAACAGAGAGGCGTCGGGGCTGTGCTCGAGAAGGCTGGAGGAGTAGCTCGAGCCGGTCAGGTGACCGGGGAGCAGATCGGCGCCGATGATCCCGCCGGAGGAGAGAACCACGCCCCGCTCGATCACGTTCTCCAGCTCGCGCACGTTCCCCGGCCAGTCGTAATCGACCAGCGCCCGCATCGCTTCCGGCGTGAGGGATCGCACGGCCAGGCCGTTCTCATCGGAGTAGTACTTGAGGAAGTGCATGGCGAGCGCGGGGATGTCTTCGCGGCGGCTGCGCAGCGGCGGCAGCTCGATGGCGATCACGTTGAGGCGGTAAAACAGGTCCTCGCGGAACTTGCCTTCTCGCACCGCCGTGCGCAGATCGACGTTGGTGGCGGTGATGATGCGGACATCCACCTGGATTTCCTGGACGCCGCCGAGGTGCATGAAACGGCGGTCCTGCAGGACGCGCAGGATCTTGGCCTGCGTATCCATGCCCATGGTGGCGATTTCGTCGAGGAAGAGCGTGCCGCCATTGGCGACTTCAAAGAGGCCTTTCTTAGCCGCGATCGCCGAAGTGAATGCGCCCTTGACGTGGCCGAACAGCGTGGACTCGAGAAGATCGGTCGGCATGGCGCCGGTGTTCACCGGGACGAAGGCCTTGTCGCGGCGCGGCGAGTTGGCGTGCAGGGCCTTGGCGATGAGTTCCTTGCCGGTGCCGCTCTCGCCCTGGATCAGGACGGTGGAGCGGGTGGGCGCGACCTGCCCCACGAGGTCGAAGATGCGCAGCATGGCGTCACTCTTGCCCACGATGTTGGGGAAGTTGTAGCGCTGGCGCAGAGCTCGCTTGAGCTGGACGTTCTCTTCCTCGGCGCGGTAACGGGCGATGGCCGCGCGGATATCCGCGAGCAGCTTTTCGTTATCCCAGGGTTTCTGGACGAAGTTCTGCGCCCCGCCGCGGATGGCGTCGACCACGTTACCGACGGTGCCGAAGGCGGTGATCATGATGACCGGCAGAACGGGCTGGCGGTCGCGGATGACGCCGAGGATCTCGAGGCCGTTGCGGCCAGGCAGGGCGAAGTCGAGGAGAACGAGGTCGAAGGGCTGCTCGGCGATCCGCTCCAGGCCCAGTTCACCGTTTTCCGCGGTGTCGACAGCGTAGCCTTCGAGCGAGAGAAGCGTTTCGAGAGATTCGCGGATGGCCGCTTCGTCATCAATGATCAGGATGCGGGGGGCCGATTCCGAGCCGGTGCTGTGGGAGTTGGCCGGAGCGACGATGGTGCCTTCAGACATGAGCGGGTTTCCTCAGAAGGGGAAACTCAAGGTAAAAGGTCGTGCCGAATCCCACCTGACTTTCCACGTGAATCTTGCCTGCGTGTTCCTGGATGATGCCGTAGCTGACGGCGAGTCCGAGGCCGGTGCCGCGAGGCTGGCCATCTCTGCGGGCGGTCTTGGTGGTGAAGAAGGGGTCGTAGATGCGGCGCAGGTGCTCGGGAGCGATGCCCGAACCGCTGTCGGCGATGGAGATGCTGACGTGGCCGTTGACCTCGGTGGCGATACGCAGGGTTCGCGGCTCGCCGTCAGGCGCCATTTTCGAGGCCATTGCGTCTTTGGCGTTCAGGAAGAGATTGAGGAAGACCTGCTGCAGCTTGCCGGAGTTGCCCATGATCGGGGGTAGCTCGGGCATCAGGTTGGTTTCCACGCGAATCTGCGCAGTCCTGAACTGATGGTCCAGCAGCGTGAGCGTCTCGCGAATGATTACGTTGACGTCGGTTTCGCGGTATTCGGCGCCGCTGGTACGGGAAAAGTTCAGCAGGCCATTGACGATCTCGGAGGCGCGGAAGGTCTGCTGGGTGATCTTGTCGAGCAGTGGGCCGAGTTTTTCGTCGCCGCGTACCTGGCGTGCGACCATCTGGGCGTAGGAGGAGATGACCGCCAGCGGGGTATTGACTTCGTGGGCCACGCCCGCGGCCAGCAGGCCGATCGAAGAGAGCTTTTCGGCCTGCGCCAACTGGCCCTCCATCGCGGTCTGGTCGGTGATGTCGTCGATGAGGATGATGCGGCCCACGGTGCGGAAATCACGCGAGACCAGCGGGGCGATGGCGATGTTCGTGATGCGGGATTCCTCGGGCGTCGTCTCCAGACGGAACTTATAGAGATTGTGGACGCCGGCCTGATCCTTGACGCGGCGGAACTCCTGGACGAGGTTGGCAGGGAAGACGGCATCGAGCGGCTGGCGCAGGGCCTCTTTGCGGGGCAGCGCGAACATGACTTCCATCTGCGAGTTCCAGCTCTCGATGCGCTCTTCGGGATCCACGGCAAGGATGCCCACGTTGATGGACTCGACGATGTTCTCGTTGAACTCCTTGAGTCGCTCGTACTCGGCCATCTTCTCGGCCAGACTGGCATAGAGGCGGGCGTTCTGCAGGGCGATGCCGATGTAACCGGCGAGTGATTCCAGCAGCTCCATGTCTTCGCTGGAGAGGAAGTCGCCGTCCTGGCGGCGGCCCAGGCCGATGACGGCGATGGTGCGATCCGTTACCTGGAAATCCTGCAGCGGCCAGTCGCGGGCGTCTGGAACCCCAACGCGGCAGGGCAGAAAGTAATTCATGTCGAGCAGGGAGACGGTGCGCTGCTCGGAGGCCGCGAGGTGGAGCGCCTGCTGGGGATTTTCGAGGAACAGATGGGAGCCGGCGCCGGGGTGGTCGAAGTCGAGGAAGCCGAGAGCGAGGGCGTCGGGGGCAGAGATTTCCGGCAGGCCGTGCTGAGCAGCGAGGCGATAGCCGCTCGGGGCGC
>JBAUGH010000325.1:0-3213 GCA_049679565.1 Acidobacteriaceae bacterium | reverse complement strand
CGTCACGCTCTCCACCTCCGATCCCGCCGACGGCATCCAGGTGATGGCCTACGCTCGCCAGCTGCAGAATGGCCGTGAGCGGTGGACCGTGGCAGGCTCCGCCCGGACTCGCAGCGATGGCTCCTTCCGCATCGATGAACTGGCCCCTGGCAGCTATATGGTTTACACCGAGCCTTCCCTCGAGGCGGATCGGCTGAGCCACGCTCGCGGCGCGGCGTGGGGCTATCCCGCGGTCTACTACCCGGGAGTCACCGACCCTTCAGCCGCGGGCGTCCTCGCGCTCAAACCCGGCCAGCAGGCCGACGCCGAAATCAGCCTCGTGCGGCAACCGTTCTTTCCGGTCATGGCGGTGGTGCGGAGTCCCAATCCCGAACAGCCCGCGAGCTACCAGATCCTCGACAGTGGCGGCCGCCCCACTCGCCTCGTCGCCCTCTACGATCGCCGCGACCAGCTGGTCCACGCCAGTGTGCCCAGCGGCTCCTGGTCGCTTGAAGCCCACGGTTATGGCCGGGAGGCGCTGTGGGGGCGTGCCGACTTCCAGGTTGCCGGCGGTCCCGTCGGCCTCGCCATCAGCCTGCTTCCCATCCCCGGCATTCCGGTCAATATCCGCCGCGACTTTACCGCCTCCGCCGACGGCTCCCAACCGCAAATGTCGGGCCCCGGCATGAATCTGTTCCTCGTCGCGGCCGACGATTTCGCCCTTTCTTCCTACGGAGGCGGTCTGAATTCGGATAACAACCAGGATTGGGAGCTGCGTATCCAGGAGCCGGGGCGCTACTGGGTCCAGGCCCAGCCATTCCCGCCTGCTTACATCAGCTCCATCACCAGCGGCGGCGTCGATCTCGCTGCTAACCCCCTCATCATCGTTCCCGGCAACAATCCCGCCCCCATCGACATCACCCTGCGCAACGACGGAGGCACCATCACCGGCGACATTGCCGACTCTTCTCTCAACCCCTCTGGCGGCATCCCTTCCGGCATGCAGGGCCCCCGCGTCTGGGTCTACGCCATCCCTCTCTTCCCCACGCCCGCCAACGTCCCGACCGGATTCGTGCGGCCCGACGGCCAGTTCACCATCTCCGGGGTGGCTCCGGGCTCGTACCGGGTTGTCGCCTGCGACGGGCCCGAGGAAATTGATTTCCATACCCCCGAAGGCCTCGCCGCCTGGGCAGGCAAAGGCGAGACCGTCAATGTCGATGCGGGCGGCAGCGCCCACGTCGAGCTCAGCGTCCTGTCCGCCGAGGGCGCGCAATGATGCGGGCCCTCGGCAACGCCCTGCTGCTCGCCGGCTTCGCCTCGGGGCTCGCCGCGCAAACCACTTCTCCCGCACAGAATCCCACGCAGCAGCAGGCGGCGGCCGGCCCGTACTCCATCAGCGGCACCGTCCTCGGGGCCACCACGGGAACCCCGCTGGATCGCGCGGAGGTCACACTGTCTACGGCCGGCCAGCAGAGCACGCAACTTGCCACCGTGACTACCACCGACACCGGAGTTTTTCGTTTCGACCATCTTGCCGCCGGCAAGTACACCCTGGACGCCTCCCGCCGCGGCTACATCGCCGCCGGTTATCAGGAGCACGAAGGATTTGTCACCGCCATTGTGACGGGACCGGACCTCGACGGACAGGATTTGCGCCTTCCGCTTTTCCCTGAAGGCGTCCTCTCCGGCGCGGTCACCGACGACTCCGGCGACCCCGTCGGCGGCGCACAGGTCAGCCTCTATCGCCAGTTGCAGGAAAACGGGATCAGCCACATCGCAACCGCCAACTCTGCGGTCACCGACGACACCGGCACGTATGAATTTTCCCGCCTGCGCCCGGGCGACTATTACATTTCCGTCGCCGCCACGCCCTGGTACGGCTTCCATCCTCGCCCCAGGACAGACGGCAGCGGCAACCCGCTGCCCTCCGACGAGCAACCTCACTCGCCCCTCGATGTCGCCTACTCGACGACCTTCTATCCCAATGCCACGGACTCCGCCTCTGCGGCGCCCATTACGATCAATGCGGGCGACCGGGTGCAGGCGAATGTCTCTCTGCATGCGGTGCCGGCCGTCCATATTCGCATTCAGATCCCCGCGCCTGTCCCCGGCCGCAGTTTCGCCATGCCGCAGCTTCGCACGGAAGCTTTCGGCACAGAGCATTTTCAGCCCACTCCCATTTTTCAGGCGACTCAAACCTCCGTGGATGGGCAGCGAGGAACCATGACCGTCGAGATCGGCGGCATTGCTCCGGGCCACTACGATCTCGGGGAATTCGGGCCGCAAGGCGAGTTGCGCGGGGGAAGCGTCGATCTCACTACCAGCCAGACTCTCGAATTCAAACCCGCGGCCGGCGCCACCGATGTCTCGGGCAGGCTCGCCATGGCCTCCGGCCGGAAGCTGGCCGAGGGCCTCGACGCCATTCTCGTCCCCTCCGGCAACCAGGGACGTCCGATCGGCGCCCGCGTCTCCGCCGACGGCACCTTCGATTTTCCATCCGTCGCATCCGGCAGCTATGAGTTTCAGGTGCACGCCTTCAGCCGCTCCATCGCCGTCGCGCAAATGGCCGCTTCGGCCGGTCAGGTCGAGGGCAGCCACATCACGGTCGGCACCGATCCTGTGCTCCTCGCGGCTACCCTCGTGACCGGATCGGTCACCGTCAACGGGTATGCCCAAAGTGACGGCAAAGGGATCGGCGGCGTCATGATTCTCCTGATCCCGCGCCAGCCCGGCGCCAGCCACGAACTCTACCCCCGCGATCAGAGCGACTCCGACGGCAGCTTTGCCCTGAGCCGTGTCATTCCTGGTGATTACACTCTGGTCGCGATCGAGAACGGCTGGACCCTGGACTGGGGCCGCCCCGAAGTGATGGCTGCCTATCTCGCCCACGGCCTTGCGGTCCACGTCCCCGACCAGCAAGGGCCCCTCAGCATACCCGCCCCGGTTGCTGTGCAGCCACGCTAATCGATCCCGTTGCGGATGTGGTCAGAACAAACCACGATCAGCGAAGCATCGTCCTGCAGCTTGCCATCGCAAAATTCGGTGACCGCCGACAGAACCTCACTTCCGACGCTATCCGCGCCGCCGGCTCGGCTTTTGTTCACGGCTGCAATCAGCCGCTGGTAGCCAAACTCCTCCTGGCGGCGGTTCTCCGCCAGGAGGATGCCGTCCGTAATCAGCAGCAGACAGTCGCCGGGGCCGAGCTCCAGTTCCTGGTTCTGATACAGCCAGTGC
>JBAUGH010000324.1:0-5499 GCA_049679565.1 Acidobacteriaceae bacterium | reverse complement strand
CGTCGGTGTCGAGCGCGAGCTGCGCCTGCGCCACCTGCAGCGCGCGGCTGGCGAGCTCCGGCGCGGCTCCGGCAGGGGGCAGCGCCTTCGCTTTCGACTGGTCCACCTGCTGCTGCTGATTCACCTGCTGTTGGTCGTGGGCAATCTGCTGCTGGAGCTGCGCCACTTTCTGCGAGAGGGCGAGGGCCGGCCCGGTGAGCACACGATGCTGGTTCTGGAGATCGGCAGTCTTCAGAGCCGCGGCAAAGGCCTGGTCCACTTCATGGTCGGCGAGATGCTCGGCCTCGCGGGCATACTCCTGCTCTTCGGCGGTGACTGCGAGGGAGGCCAGGGTTTGCGCCGTCTGCCATGGCGCCAGATCCACGAGCGACTGGCGCGCCGCTCCGTTCTGCGCACGCAGGAAGGCGAGATTGGCCATGGCTCCGCGCGTGGCCCACGACAGGACCAGGCACACGCCCAGCCCGAGGAGGAGCAGCAACACCGCCAGCACCCGCGCTCTGCCGAGGATGCGGGCGCGCCGAGTGCTGCCTGGACCGGTCGGGGAAGTCGCCATGGGCCCTGATTGTAAATGGCTGTCCGGACCGATGGCGTGGCGCGATCCTCAGGGCAGATGATCCGCGTAGCAGGCGCCGTTGGTCGCCTGCGCGGGCGGGGTGGGCGGGGTCATCCACGGCGGACTGCTGAAGTCGAAGAACTCGGTCATATCCGGCTGGGCGGCATCGCGTTTGGTGAGCGCGGGCAGGTTGAAGCGGGTCTCGATCAGCTTGAGGATGGCGGTGGTATCGGCGACGGTGTGCGAGACGTAATGCTTCTTTGCGTAGGGCGAGATAACAATGAGCGGGAGGCGGTATCCGGTGAAGGTAAAGTCGCAGGTCGGGCCGGTGGAGGTGGTGCAGACGTCGCCCGGCAGCAGGTCCACCGGCTTGATGCCGTCGGGGCTTACTGCCGGCTGCGGCGAGACATGATCGTAGAATCCACCCGGCTCGTCGTAGGTGAGGATGAAGGCGGAGTCTTTCCAGGACGAGCTTTGCATGAGGCCGTTGATGAGGGTTTCGACGTAAGCCGCGCCACTCTGGATG
The DNA here is from genome assembly GCA_049679565.1 of Acidobacteriaceae bacterium. Lineage (GTDB taxonomy): Bacteria > Acidobacteriota > Terriglobia > Terriglobales > Acidobacteriaceae > Palsa-343. Next base: position 4,420 of record JBAUGH010000324.1, on the reverse strand, counting down.
TTGCTCAGCGCGGAGTCGGAGTTGGTGGGGTGCTCGTCGAGGCCGGCGTCGGAGGCCGGCTCGATCTGCGCCACCTGGGGCAGCGTGCCGTTCTGCAGATCGGTGAAGTACTGCGAGATGGGGGCGATGTTCTGCGGGTACTGCGAGACGATGGTCTGGGCGAAGGTGAAGTTGGAGACGTAGCTGCTCTTGATGAGGCAGGCTGCATCGTAGGGCGGACCGGAGCAGCCGGTGTTGGTCGGGTTGACGTAGATCTTCCAGGTGATGCCGGCGTTCTGCAGCTCCTGGAAGATGGTGGTCTGCTTGAGTTGCGCGGCATCCTGGCTGTCGGTTCCTTCGGGATAGACATAGCCGCCGGAAGTGCCGGCGATGAGAAATTCGCGGTTGGGATGGGTGCGACTGAGTACCGGAGCAAACCAGCGGTCGGAGGTGCCGAAGTTTGACGCCATGAAGTAGTAGTAGTTGAGGTCGGTGCCGTCGTAATAGCCCATGGCGCGGAGCCCGTTGGTATCGGTGAAGGGCGGATTCATGGTGCGCGCGTCGTGCCCGGCGGTCCAGACGAAGCCGTTGAGCGCGGCCGCCTGCTGGCCGGTGGGATCGTTGTAGTCCCAGTCCACGTGGGCTTCATTCCACGAGGGGCTGGGATTCTCGGCGCACTGGGTGATGAAGTGGAACGAGGTGACCGGGTTGTTGGGGTCCCAGGAGCAGTCGGCGGGCGGGGGCGCGCTGGGATCGCATCCGGGAATCGAGGGGGCGGGTCCCTGCAGGGGCGAGGCGCCCGATGCCGGATTGAATTGCGGCAGCCCGTCGTAGGATTCGTCGGTGTAGCCGTTCTGCGCCCAATAGCCGCGCAGCGCGCCGAAGTAGTCATCGAAGGAGCGATTTTCCTGGGCCAGAAAAACGATGTGGTTGATGGAGGCCAGGCTTGCGCCGCCGCCGCCCGATCCGCCGGTCCCGCCCCCGCCGGAAGCGGAGCCATTGGAGGCTCCGCAGCCGCACAGGGCGAACAGGAGGAAGGCCAGGCTCGACGGCCAGAGCAGCTTTCGCGAACGCAAACGGAGGAGGAGGTAGTCCAAAACAGCGCTCCCTGACCCGGGCTGTCCGCGCAAGCCATCCCTTTCCGGGTCAGCGCTCTTGGATGCATTCCCCCGGGTTTGTGGTTTCTCCATTCGTGGCCAGGGGAATTCTGTCCTCCCCGGTTACTACAGGAACCGCCCTCGGCTCACTGCTTTTTGACCCGTTATCACTTGTGCACGATTTGCAGGACCCCCCCGCACTATGCTGATATGCGGTGTCGGAGCGTTTCCAGCCGGTGTTTGTTCGAAACGAAATCGGCGCCCGTGCTCAGGCGGAAGCGATCAGAGGAAGCGACTCTGTTGGGGCTGCGAATCCGGTGTCGGCGGTTGGTGTGGCCGCATCCGCAGCTTCCTTTACCGCTCCCGCTCCGCATACTCCCGGTCTGAGGGGAATCCGCCAACCATGAGCAGCCCTCTCAGCAACATCAATCCCTTCGCTTGTGGAGAAAACAACAAATGAATGCACCCTCTTTGAAGTCTGCCCTTCTGGTTCTGGCGTTGGCCGGCTGCACTCTGCTGCCCATGGGCTGCAAGAAAGTTCCGCCCGTGAAGCTGGCGTGCAACGCGAGTGCGCCATCCATTTATCCGGGGGATGCGGAGACCGTTACCGCTACGCCCACGGACGTCACCACCAAGAAGCACTGGGACACGATTTATAACTGGAGCGGCACCGGGGTCACCGGCAACGGGGACACCGCCAGCGTCGCCACCACCTCACTCGATCCCGGGAACTACACGGTGAAGGGCGAGATCAAGGAAGGCAAGAAGGGGAAGGAAGGGGAGAAGCCGAACGAGGCTGCATCCTGTTCGGCAGACTTCACGGTGAAGCCCTTTGAGCCGCCCACCATCAGCTGCTCGGCCAACCCCTCGACGGTGAAGCCGGGTGAGAGCTCCACCATCACCGCGAGCGGTGTGAGCCCGCAGAATCGGCCCCTGACGTACAGCTATTCCGCCTCCGCCGGCTCCATCAACGGATCGGGAACCAGCGCCATGCTTTCGACCACGGGGGCGCCTTCCGGATCGATCACCGTCACCTGCAACGTGCAGGATGACAAAGGACACTCGGCATCGGGAACCGCGACGGTGGACGTCGAGGCTCCTCCTCCGCCGCCGGCTCCGAAGACCCAGACGCTGTGCGCGATTCAGTTCGATCGGGACACGCACCGTCCGGCGCGGGTGAACAACGAAGACAAAGCCTGCCTGGATGACGTAGCGCTCAACGCGCAGCAGAAGCCGGATGCGACGATCGTGGTGGTCGGCAATTCCGCTCCGCTGCCGGAGCACCACGGCCGTCACCGTCACGCCATGACCGCGGAAGATCTCGCGGCCCAGCGAGCGGTGAACACCAAGGACTACCTGGTGAGCGACAAGGGGATCGACGCGAGCCGCATCCAGGTGAAGACCGGCACCGGCAGCACCAACGAGGTGGAGGATTACCTGGTGCCCGCGGGAGCCAACTTCGACACCGATGTTCCGGGCACCACCGCCGTCGACGAGAACGCCGTCAAGGCGCAGCCGCGCAACCCGGTCCACCACCACCATCACAAGGCGGCCGCAAAAACCGCGGCAGCTCCGAAATAGTCGTCTCCGTCGTTTGCGTGAGGGCCGGCATGGCGCCGGCCCTCTTTTTTGGGCTTCGCAGGGCGATTCCGCGCGCGCCGCCACGCTGATGCGCACGATCAATATTTCTTATCGGCCGCGGAAGCGCTCGCTTTCCCCCGAAATGCACAGCCAGGTGGTCCGGTTTCCCTTGAACATTGGCCGGACTTGTGGCATGAATGAAAGACCATCTTCCTCTCGTCCGTGAGAAGAAGAGCCGCGCAGTTGCCTTCCGAGTCCGAAGGGCACGGCGATTGCGGCATCCTTCCCCGTCGAAGACCCCAAACAGACCCAGGCACGAAGCAGTGCGCCTCTGTGCGCAGGTGCATTCGCTCCATCGCGAACTTGATTCGCGAGGGCGCTACTTTTTGGAGGTCGTGAGAATGTTGGCTGGAAGAAGAGTCATCCGAAGACTGAGTTGCCTATGCCTCGCCGCCGCCGGGTCACTGCATGCGCAGAACTTCCGCGGAGGCATCAACGGGACCATCGCCGACCCATCGGGCGCGGTCATCGCCGGCGCCCAGGTCGAAGCCGTCAACGTCGGAACCGGCGTCCCCACCCGAACCATCAGCTCCAGCGGCGGCGAGTTCGTCTTCCAGGACCTCCCGGTCGGCAAGTACAACGTGACGGTCAGCGCCGCCAACTTCAAGGCCGAGGAGTACGCGGGCGTGCCGGTCTCGGCCGGGACGATTTACACGCTGCCGGTGCACCTGACGATCACCGCGGCCGCGCAGACCATTCAGGTATCCGCCAGCGCGCTCGCGCTCGACACCACTTCGACGGTGCAGACCACCGACATTCCCACCCAGGCGGTGCAGGACATGCCGCTGAACGGCCGCGATTTCACCCAGCTGATCGCGGTGCTGCCGGGCTATGCGGGCTACTCCGGCGGCGGCGGCGGGTCGATCAACGGCACGCGGCCGGACATGGTGAACTGGCAGATTGAAGGCGCGGACAACAACGACCTGTGGTGGAACGCGCCGGCGGTGAATCAGGGCGGGGTCTCCGGCATCGCGGGCATCACGCTGCCGATCGACGCCATCGAGCAGTTTTCGGCGGTGACCGAGGCGAGTGCGGAAACCGGCCGCAATCCCGGCGCGACGGTCGATCTGGTCATCAAGTCGGGCACCAACGCCTTCCACGGCAGCGCCTATTACTACAACCGCAACGAAGCGCTGGCCGCGCAGTCGCAGCTGCTGGCCACCAAGCCGGAGCTGCGCAATCAGCAGTTCGGCTTCTCGACGGGCGGTCCCATCTGGCGCGATCACGCCTTCTTCTTCGTCAGCTATGAAGAGCAGAAATTCCTCATCGGCACGGCGCAGCCCTCGACCGAGCCTTCGGCGGCGTATCAGGCGCTGGCGCTCCAGCAGCTGAGCGCGTGGGGGATTCCCGAGAGCCAGACCGCGATCAACCTGCTCAACGGGTCGGGCAGCAATCAGGGACTGTGGCCGGCGGCTGCGCTCACCGGCCCCGCTACTGCCTTCAACTACACCAATCCCGGCAACGAGAACGGCTACAGCCACAATGGGATTGCGAAGGTCGATTACACGCTGAACGCCAACAATCGGCTGTCGGCCAAGTGGTACGTGGGGCAGGGCAACCAGACGGCGCCGACCAACTCGCTGCTCGCGCCTTATTTCGAGGTTGCGCCGATCCACGTACAGAACTACTCGCTCACGTGGAACTCGGTGTTCTCGCCGCGCATCACCAACCAGCTCTTCGCCGGAGTCAACTACTTCAACCAG
>JBAUGH010000323.1:0-5965 GCA_049679565.1 Acidobacteriaceae bacterium | reverse complement strand
GTCGCACTGGGTCATGAACGCCCTTATCTCCGGCTTCTTCCCCTGGGTTGCAGCGCGTTCGGCGGCGGCGCCGTTTATGTTCTTCGCCGCCATGATGACGCTGCAGTTCTTCGTGGTTTTGTTGATCTACCCGGAGACGAAGGGCGTAAGCCTCGAACAGCTGCAGCACCGGCTGCATATCGACTGAGGCGGTTTGCCTGCAACGCATGCCCGGCCACAACCGGCAAATCGGCGCATACTATTGGCTATGACGTCCGCTGTCCCCCGCTTCCTTTGGTTTCTCGGCCCCCTGGCTGTGCTCTTTCTTCCTGTGCTGCTGCACGCCGAGTGCGGCCCCTACAACATCAGCGCGGTCCCGGGTAAGCCCTTCGTCGCGGACGTCACCACTACCGACTTCCAGCTTTCGCCCGATGGCACGAAGACCCCGATTCATGCCGACCGGACTTCCGCAATGCAGATTCACATTGCGCGCGACGCTTCGGGCAGGATCTCCATTCAATCGCACATCCCTCAGCGGTTGACCGGTTCTTCCGACGCGGCCGGCGGGCCGCAGCAGTGGACGACCTGGATTTGCGATCCCGGCGCCGGGACCACCACCACGCTGAGCACGGGAGCTCCGGCATCGGTCCAGGCTCCCACGAATCTCGAGTGGACGGGCACCGTTCGTACGACGCCCGGAGCTCTGGTGGAACCGGCTTTCTCCTGCCAGACCTTTTCGCCGCCCGCCCAGGATCTGGGAGCGCAGCAGGTGGAGGGCTTCGAAGTGCATGGGTGCCGGGCCGACGTGGTCGCGAAAGGCGCTCCGGTCAAAGGGCGATTCGCAGAGCGCTGGTGGTCTTCCGATCTTGACTCCGATCTCGAGGGGGCGAAGATCGATCAGGCGGCAGGCACGGAGCAGCAATGGGTGGTCACCAACCTCGGGCAGTCCGACCCCGACCCTTCGGTCTTCCAGCTTCCCGCGCATGTGACGATGGCTGCGCCCGCTCCGGCCCCAGGGATCTGAATTCAGCGCACCGCCAACCCCGCCAGCAGGGCCGCGGCCAGAGTGGAGAGCGCATTGACCGCATCGTTGTTGAGCCACCCGCGCCGCTCCACGAGCGCGCCCAGCAGGCTGTCCACGACCAGCCCGGCAAGGCCGCCGAACAGCGCCGCCAGCGCCTCTTCGCGCGTCATGCCCGGCACCGCCATGCCGGTCGCCACGACGATCGCCGCGCCCAGGCAGCCCAGCAGAGTTCCGGCGACGCTGATGCCACCATCGGTCCCCACCGGAACCCGCTTCATGGTGGTAATCAGCCGGGGCTCTCCGCCCAGCACCTGGCCCAGTTCGGAGGAAAGCGTGTCGGCCGTGGCCTCGGCCAGAGCGGCGACCAGCGCGGCGAGCGCCGCCGCGCGACCGAAGAACCACGGAGTGTCGGCGTGGAACGCGGAGAGAGGAATTCCGGCGAGGGCCGCCACTCCCAGATTGGCCGCCACCTGCGAGGCGCGGCGCCCGCGGCGGCTCTCCGCCGTGCCCAGCCCTTCCTTGCGCGAACGTCCGAAGCGGGTCGCGGCGAAAGTCAGCAGCAGCAGCGCAAACAGCGGGGCAAGGGCGGTGTGCACGCCCGGCGTCTCAAGACAGAGCGCGGTGGCGAACAGCCCGCCGGTCAGCGCTGCGGCCGGAGTCGCAGTGCGCGCCACGGCGACCAGCAGCGCCAGCCCCAGACCCATTGCGGCGGCCGCCCACAACACCGGATCGCCCTGGTTCCAGGCCTGCCCCGCGGCCAGCGTGACCCAGATGGCGGTGGCCGGCACCAGCGCCAGCAACACCGCCTGCGATTGCCAGTGGAGCGCGCCCGCTGCGCGCGATCGGTTCTCTCGAGCTTCCGTCATTCGCTTCTGCGCGGCCAGCGCAAACCGCTGCGCGTACAGTACAATCATCTTTCTACCAGCAAACCAGTTGAACCCCGAGCCGCGGTTGGCTCGGTCTTGAGGAGTCAGGTACTTGCGACTGTGTAGCATGGCATGGCTGGACCGTTTGCGCAGCCTTTCGGGACCCAAACTGAGCCGGACCGCTCGCCGGACCGGCATGTGGATGCATCGTTACAATCCGGCAGCTCTCGCAGGCCTGTCTCTGGCTGTCGGGGTGGGCGTGCTGGCCATCGGCTGCGGCAACCAATACCGTCCGGTGATCACGCCTATTCAGCCGACGGGTCCGGGGGCGCTGCCTTCGGCCGACGTGGTGGTGGTTTCCCAGCCTGGCTTTACGCCGCTGGGGGAAGGCGTCACCGCATCGCCGTGCACCTCGACCACGTACGGCACGCCCAGCATCGTCACGGTTCTCGATTTTTCCGGGGATTCGGTGGCCGCTCAGGCCGATGGCGGTTATGGCCCGCTCAGCTTCTCCCTCGACGTTACCGGCTCTACGATCTACGGGCCAAATTGCGACGGAACTCTGACCTCGGCGACCGCCACCCCTGGCCAGCTCAAATCGAGCACGGTGGAGACCAGCACGCTGCTGCCCGGCTCCGTGCCGACCAATATTCTGCCCATCGGCACCAATCTCTACGTCGCGGAAACCGGCCTCCACGGTCCCACCTGCGCGGTCACCAACTGCGTGGCCCAGCTGTCGTCGGTCGGGATCCAGTCGCTCAAGCAGGAGATTCCGGTAGCGCCGTCGCTCATCGCTCTCACCGGCAGCGCGGGCGCGCAGCGCATCTACTCCATCAGCCAGGGTAATTCCAACGGCGGAAACCTCACCTGGGGCGCGTGCGCCAATCCGGGCGCGGTCAGCGTCAACGGCGAAGCCGATGCGATCGAAACCAGCACCAACACCATCTCCGCGCGGCTGCCGCTGGGCATTTGCCCGGTCTACGGCTTCACCACCCCGGACACGCTCCGCACCTTCATCATGAACCGCGGCGGGAGCGGCACGGTCACGGTCATCAACGGCCAGCTCAACGCCATCGATTCCGCCCATCCCACGATTCAGGTCGGCGCCGGCCCGGTCTTTGCCGATTACTACCTTCAGGGCCAGATTCTGGTGACCGCCAATTACGACGCCAACAGCATCAGCATCATCGATGTGAGTCTCGACCAGTACGGCAATGACAGCGCGACCTTCGGCAACATTCTGGCCACCATCCCGGTCGGCCTTCATCCGGTCGAAGTCTCCGTGCTGCAGGATGGCAGCCGCATCTACGTGGCCAATCAGGGCAACATTGCCGCAGGCACCTGCAACGGAACCCCTTGTGTCCCGGGCAGCGTCTCCATCGTCAATCTCCAGAACTACACCGTTGAGAAGACGATCCCGCTGACCGTCAACCCGCACTCCATCGCCTCCGTCTATAACTACCCCATCGGCAAGGTCTACGTGAGTTCGCAGAACAGCCCGTACCTGACCATCATCCGCACGGATACCGACATCGTCAGCGCCACTCCGGAGATGGAAGGCAACATTGTAGAGATGCGGGTGAGCGCGCAGTACCCCGGCCAGTCCGGCAGCGCGTCGAATCACCAGATCAACAGCCGTACGGTGGGCTCGGGCGCGCCGTAAGGTTCTCCGCTTCCCTTCTCCCGCTCCCTTCTCCTAAGGAGTGGTGCCCATCTCGTAATCGAGCGTTGCCAGGGCCAGGCGGTATTGATACCGCGCGCTGGTATCCGCAATCTCGGCGCTGGTCTGCTGGAGCTGCGCCTGGCTTAGTTCCACAATCGAACTGAGCCCCAGCTTATAGCGGGTCTGGGCCAGGTTCAGCGCCAGATCCGCTTCCTGCACCAGCTGCGAGGTGACCGCCATTCGCTGCCAGCTGGTGTTCGCCTGCAGCCAGGAAGTGCGCACATCGCGCACGATGCGGTCGCGCAGATCGCGGCTGTTCTCTTCCGCAGCCTGGGCCCGGTACTTCGCCTCGCGCGCCTCCGAACTGTAGAGAAACCCGTTGAAGATCGGGATCTCCATGTTGCCGCCGACCCCGCCCCACCAGTTGGTGATGTAGTAGGTGCCGGGGTGAACCGGGATGATTCCCACCGTGCCGGCTGCCGAAATCGACGGCAGCAGCTGATCCCACTGCGCCCGTTCGTACTTTTGCGCCGACTGCGTATCCAGAGTCAGTGCCTGCAGATCCGGCCGCTGCTGCAGGGCGATCTGAATCAGCGGATCGGCGCTCGGCGGGGGCGGGGGTGGGGAGGTTGCGTCCTCCACCAGCTGGTACTGGACGGTATGATCCAGCCCCAGCACCGCATCGAGCGTGGCCATGGTGGCATCGGAATTGTTCTGCGCATCCAGCTGCAGAAGCTTCGACTGCGATAAATCCACGTCGGCGAAGCTCAGGTCGAGGGTCGATTTGAGCTTGTTTCGGGTCATCTCGCCGACCTGGTTGTCGGTCGTCTGCCGGGTGTTCACGGTTTGCCGGGCGACGTTCAGCTCCGCCTGCGCGGTCAGCGCATCGTAGTAAGCCTGCTCCGTGGCCAGCACCACCTCTTCGGTCGTCGCCCGGGCATTCGCATTCGACGCTTTCTCCGCCAGCTTCCGCGAGAGCACCAGATTGTGGGTGTGGCCGAAGTCGTAGATGAGCTGGGTGAAGTTTGCGCCGCCGCCCACGTGCTGCAGCAGCCGCGAAGCCGTCAGCGAGCCCGCCGAGATGCGCGACGCTTCTTCGGCCTCAACACCGGTGACCGCCAGCGTCGCCGTCGGCAGCTCTGCCGATTTGGCCTCGCGATAGACCTCGTGCTGCGCCAGCGCCTCCAGCCTGCCCACGCTGATCTGTGGATTGTTGCGGATGGCCATCTGCTCCGCCTGCTCGAGCGTCAGTTGCGGCCCGCTCCCCGCACCCGCATTCGTCCCGCCTACACCCGTCCCGCCTGCATTCGCCCCGCCCATGCCCGCGCCGCCCGCCGGATTCTGCGCCGCTTCCACCGCTCCGGGATCGGGCAGTCCCGCCGCCTTCCCCTGGCTGCGCGCCGCCTCCAGCGCAGAGATCACCTGCGGCCCCGGCGCAGCCGGCAACTCCTGCGCCTCGCCAACCACACAGGCGCACACCGCCACTATCGTTACCGCCAGCCATCGCTTCATGCTTCCGCTCCCTGCTGCTCGGCCAGCTGCCGCTCCCTGCGCCCGTGCACCATCAGATAAATCGCCGGCACCAGGAACATCGTCACCACCACCGACACGGTCAGACCGCCGATGATGGCGCGCGCCAGCGGCGCGTACTGCTCGCTGCCCGCCTCCGTCCCCAGCGCCATCGGGATCATCCCCAGCAGCGTCGCCAGCGACGTCATCAGAATCGGCCGCAGGCGCATCTTGCAGGATTCGACGCTCGCTTCCAGCAGCGGCAGCCCCTGTCCATGCAGAATGTTGGCGAAGTCCACAATCAGAATGCTGTTCGAGACCACGATGCCGGTCATCATGATCGTGCCCATCAGCGACATGATGTTCAGCGTGCTGCCGGTGAGCACCAGCGTCGCCACTACCCCGGCCAGCCCGGGCGGGATGGCCATCAGGATGATGAAGGGATCCGTGAAGGAAGTGAACTGCGCCATCAGCACCAGATAGACGAGGGCGACGGCAATCACCAGCCCCAGTCCGAAGTCGCGGAACGCTTCGTTCATGTTCACCACCGCTCCCCGCATAGTGATCCGCGTGTTGCGGTCGTGCCGGGTGTTGTCGATCAGGCTCCGTATCCGCTGACCGGTCGCGCCCAGAGCCTCGGACCGGGTCGCGACGTAGACGTCGATGACCCGGCGAATCTGATAGTGATCGACTTCCGTCGGGGTATTGATGAGCTGGATATCGGCCACTGAGCTGAGCGGGGTATAGCCGGCTTTGTGATCGCCGGTCCACATGTCCGCTTCGGTGTCCGAGGCCATGTGTCCCTCGTCAATCGGGCTAAAGCCCGGCGGGTGCACCCCGCGCAGCGGAATACTCTCGAAATCCTGCATGGTCATGTGATTGATCCAGCGGGTGCCGTACTGCACCGTCACCATGTAGTTGTTC
>JBAUGH010000322.1:0-6501 GCA_049679565.1 Acidobacteriaceae bacterium | reverse complement strand
GAAAGACTGCGACAGCCACGGCGCAAAAGTGTCGATCGTATGCAGCCGGAGGTACGCCTTCAGCCCATCGAGGCTCTGGCCGGCGATCAGTTCGCTCTCCGCCCTGAAGAAGTCCGGCTGGCCCACGTTCAGCGTTTCCACGCCCGGGGCGACTTCCGCGCTGAAGAAGCCCGGCCAGTCGAAGCCCGGATCGAGGCTCCCCAGCTCGGCCATGGTCATCGGGTGGTAGCGCCTGGCGGGATCGCGCAGCTCCACCCGCGGCAGCGCAGCTTTCGCCAGCCCGGTTTCAATTTCCATCACTTCGTTGGCTTCGGTGTTGGCCCGCTCCTGGGTGTCCCCGATCAGATGGAAGGCCGAAACCACATAGTCGTGGTACTTCGCGCGGATCTCCGCCATGTGCGGGTCGGATTGCAGATAATAGTCGCGGTCGGGCAGCGTCAGCCCGCCCTGCATCAGCTCCTCGATCTGCTTCGTCGAATCCTTCTCATCCTGACCGACGCCGAAACGCAGAAACGCCGCGACTCCGTTGCGCGCGTCCAGCCAGCCCGCCACCGCCGCGAGGTCTTTCTTGTCGCTCATGCCGTCGATGCGCTCCAGAATCGGCAGGATCGGCTTGTCGCCCAGCTGATCCGCCAGACCCGTATCCATGCAGGCGGCGAAGAAGTCTCCGTACTTTCGCTCGAGCGGCGTTGCCGGCGCGTCCGCTGCCTTCTTCAGGTCGACGTACAGCAGGTAGCGGTCGCGCTCGCGCAGCTCGCTGAACCGGCCCCAGGTCGTCTGATCTGCCGGGATCGGATTGTCTTTCCGCCAGTTGCCGCACGCGTATTGGTAGAAATCAACGCAGGGATCGGCGGTCTTGTCGATGGCGCCCGCGTCGAAGCTGTGCAGCGCCTTGGGCTCGACCGGCATTGGGCTGGCCGCATCCCCACCGGAAACGATTCGCTGAGCAGACAGGGCGCTGGCGCCAAGCAACAGCAGCGCCCAGGCAGATGAAGAAACGCGCATAGACTCCTCAACCTCGGAAGGCGGCGGACCCGCGTGGATTTGTGACAAAACGATATCACGCGGCTTCTGCCGCCCGCGCCGCCCTGCGCCCTCAGGCAGCGATGCCGATTACCGCAAGGAAAACGATCGGCCGCCAGGCCCTCGACCGGAGCCTCAGAACACCTTGACGTGGAACGTCAGGTACTTCTTCGGGTCCTTGCGGATGGCCAGCATCAGCTCGTTGCTGTTCTTCGCAACCTCATCGAGGTGATCGTAGAGGGTGCGGTCTTTGAGCAGCGCCCCCATCGTGCCCTCGCCGTTATCCAGCTTCGTCAGCATCGAATCGAGACGGGCGATGGTATCGCTCAGCTTCGCCGCCGTTTGCGGATCTTTGGCGAGAACCCCCAGACTGCCCTTCCCCGCGTTGATGTCCGCCAGGATCTTGTTCAGATTCTCCGTCGTCTGTTTGAACTCGTTGTACAGCGTGTCATCCTTGAGCAGCTTGCCCGCCGTGCCTTTGCCTTCGTTCAGATCGGTCGTGATCGCGTCCGCTTTGGTCACCATGTCATTCAGGCGGTTGTACAGGGTGTCGTCTTTGAACAGCTTCCCGATCGATCCCTGACCGTTGTTCACCTGATCCACGATGGACGACAGCTCGTTCACCGTGGTCACTGCCTTCCTGTACAGCGTGGGATCGTTGATCAGCATGCCGATCGATCCCTTATTGGAGTTCAGCGAATCCACGACCATGTTCACTTTGGTGAGGATGGTGTTGAGCTGCTCGATGGTCCCCTGACTCGCCTGGATCACGTCCTGCAGATTGGGTGTCTCGTTGGTCGGCAGTTCCTGGCCGTTCTGGATCGGCGGCCCCTGCGCGCCGCGGCTGTCGATGTCCACCACCGTATCCCCCAGCACCCCGATCGTGGTCAGGCTGTCCTTCGAATCCTGGCGGATGTCCTGCGCCCACTGCTTGTTCACCTTCATGATCACTTCGACCGGCGTCTGCCGATGACTCAGATCGATGCGGATGTGGCTCACATTGCCCACCGTGAAGCCGTCCAGATTGACCGGCGCGCCTTCCTTCAGCCCCGCCGAATTCTCAAAGTAGGAATGCAGCGTGACCTTCCCCGACCAGAAGCCTCCGGTCGAGCCGGACATGAGGAAGATGAGCGCGACCAGAGCACACAGGGCAACGATCACCAGCACGCCCACTTTCAGTTGGGACCATCGCACTTCCTGTTGACCTGGCAATGCGTTTCCTCGGAAAACAAGAGCCGCTGCGCAGAGGATATCAAAAACCCGCCGTTCGGCTTCCCGGCGCTTCCCCGGCCCTCTGCTTTCGATGAGCAAGCCGGCCCTTCCGTTGCAGGTCGGCGGCGTCCACCCGGTTGCTCGCGCCCGGACTGCCATTACAATCCAAAGACGGGATCAAAGGGCCGGGAAAGTGATGCTTTTTCGCAGAAAACGGGAGGATGAGGGCCGCGATCGCCCCACAATGCTGACCGGGCCGCGCATTCCGCGGCACTCCAGCGGATGGGAGGCGCTCCTCAAACATCTGCGCGCGGAAAGCGGCCTGCGGGTCCTCGACATCGGGCCCACCTCGCCGCAAAATATCAACTTCCTCACCGATATGGGCCACAGCTGTTACATGGCGGACATCGTTCACGAGGCCCAGAGCAGCAATTGGGAGCTGCCGCCCGACGAAGACGGCGGCCCGCCGCGCTTTGACGTCGAGGGCTTCTTCGAACAGAACCTCAATTTCCACGGACGCCAGTTCGACGTCGTCCTCCTGTGGGCGACCCTCGATTACATCCCCGACGGCCTCATCGCGGCCCTCGTGCAGCGCCTGAAAGACGCCACCCTGAAGGGCGGCAGGATCCTCACCATCTTTCACTCCAGGCCCGACGGCCCGTACACCACGTATTGCCGCTATCACGTCACCGACGGCTCGACCATCGAAATGCAGGAGTCCGAGCCCTGGCCGGTGCGTCGCGTCTACACCAACCGCAAAATTGAGCAGCTCTTCCAGGGCGCCTCGGGCATCAAGTTTTTCCTCGCCAAGGACAATCTCTACGAAGTCATCGTCACCCGCTGAACGCGAGGGGCGCCAGGCTGTATCGACATAGAGGGATGTTTGGCGACGGAGGGCATTTTTGTCCAGTTCGCGAAGCGAGGAGTGGCAGATGCCTAGGCCTCGGAAGCCGCCAGCGTCCGGCTGATCGTCATTACCGCCGCAATCACGATGAGGATGGTCACCACCGGCAGCACGATCAACGCTCCATCGACCAGAGCATGCTGCTGGGCGCTCAGATAGACGATGCTGAACGGGTCGTTGAACCGGTAAATCTGACTGGTTCGCGCGTCCGGCTGGTGGGGAGCGGTCCTCTCGAAATGCAGGATGAGCACAATGCCGGCGCTCCACAACACCAGTGCCGCCGCGGCCAGCAGGCCCAGCGTCCACCGCCCCGCATGCCTCTTCGGCGGGGGCTCAGGCTCCGCTTCCGCGCCCCCGCCCGCAAGCGGACCAAGACGCCCTCGTATATCGCGATCCAACAACATCCGGAGTACTACCTGCCGTCCACCATGATAACAACCCCCTCTTTCCGTTCAAATCACCCCGCCCGGCCGCCTACTGATCCAGCGGCGGCGAAGGCTTTGCATAGTATCCGGGCCGGTAACGCAGCGTGTACGGCGGCTTCCCCTTCAGCGTCACCTCGATCCGCCGGAAGTCGCTGTCGCTCCGCCGCTGGACCGGGTAATACCCCACCAGGTACTGGGTTCGCAAATCCTCTGAAATCTTCTGGAACGCCCCGGAGACGTCTCCGAACTGGGCGTAGTAATACTTCCCCCCTGTCTCCTGCGAAATCGTGATGAGCGCATGCTCGCCCCCGGTGTCCCGCCCCGCATCGTTCAGGATGGGCAGGTCGATCAGCGGATACACCATCACTTCGTCACGAATCGCCTGATCCACGGCCTGCGGGTAATCCACGTCCGTAATGGTGTTGCCGCCATCCGAAATCACGATCAGTGCCTTCCGCCCCGAGCGCTTCCCCAGCATCTGCGAGGAGAGATAAATAGCGTCGTACAGCGCCGTCGCCGGCCCGAAGTCGAGGTTGTCCAATCCCCAGTCCAGGTGGCGCAGGTCGTTGGTGAAGGGCACCACCTCGCGCACGCTGGAGTTGAAGTCGATCAGGTCCAGCCGATCCACCGGCCGCAGCATCGCCCGCATAAAATCCCGCGCCGCCCGCTTCTCGACATCCAGATCCTTGCGCACGCTGCCGCTGGTGTCGATCGCCAGCACCAGCGACAGCGGCATGTTGGTCTCGCGCTCGAAGTAGGCGATCTTCTGCGGTACGCCGTCTTCCGCCAGAACGAAGTCGTCCTGCGTCAGCCCGCCCACCGGCCCCCCGTTCGCGTTCGTCACATTGACGAACACGTTCACCAGCCGCACGTTTACGTGAAATCGCGGCGCCGGCAAACCCGGCACCGTCTGCGGCGCGGATTCTGGCGCTTCCTGCGCGCCGGCCGCGATTGCCGCAGCCAGTACTGCCGCCAGGGGTACTTGCCATCGACGTCGGGCCCTCGCAACCGTCACCGCGTACGCTCCCGCCCGGTGCGCCGCCTGCCAGCCTTCACCGGCTCTGCTTTCCTGCCGCGCGGCGTCAGAGCCGCGGGAAACGGATCGCCCTGCGCCCACACCGCCCCGTCCTCGAAGAATTCCTTCTTCCAGATGGGCACCGACTGCTTCAGCGTGTCGATCAGCCACCGGCAGGCGTCGAACGCGGCCGCCCGGTGCGCCGAGGCCACCGCAATCGCCACGCTCGTCTCGCCGATCTCCAGCCGCCCCAGCCGGTGCACCATGGCCACGTCGCGAACCGGAAAATCGCTGAGCGCTTTTGCCGCCAGTTGCTTCATCTGGCCGAGCGCCATCGTCTCGTACGCCTCATAGAACAGGTGCCGCGTCTTTCTCCCCCGGCTGTTGTTGCGAACAATCCCGTCGAACACCGCCACCGCCCCATCCTCGCCCCGCTTCAGCGACTCGGCCAGCGCAGCAACGTCGATCCGCTCCTCGACCAGCGCAATCCTGCCCGCAATCGCGCGCTTCGGGGTCGCCTTCGCTCCTGCCTTCGCAGCCGGGGCTCCGCCGCTCACCGGAGGCAGCAGCGCCACCTCGTCCCCCTCCGCCAGCACCTGCGCCTGCGATGCGTACTCCTCGTTCACCGCTACCGCAATCGAGCTCCATAACCCTCCGTCTTGCGGCGACCGCTTGCGGCATATCGCCAGCAGATCGCCCACCGTCGATCCCGCCGGCAGGTCGAGAGAGCCCGTCGCACCCACATGATCGCGCAGCACGCCAAAGGCGAAGAGGGTCACACGCATACGTCCATTATCATCAGGCATCCATCTGCTCCTTGGACCGCCCCCTGCCGGGAAAAGACAGCACCGCCCCCGCCCTTGCGATGGCCCCGGCAACCCGCCCGCGCTACCCGGCCCGCCGAAGCCGGCGGAAATGTGCAACACTGCCTGCGATGGGCTGTGCGCTTTTCTGCCGTCCACCCCCTGAGGAGGCCCCCTTGAGCTACATCGACAAGACCCTCGTTCCCGGCGAACGAGTCGTCTACACCACCCGCCTGCACTGGATCGTCATGCTCGGTCACATCATCATCGGCCTCATCGCCATCGTCGGAGGCGCCTTCCTGTTCTACTACGCCAGCTACCACCGGGATACTCTGCAAAAACCGACGATGCACGTGGTCATCGGTGGCGGCATTGTCCTGGTCGTTGCCGGACTGATCATCTTCTTCGTGGGCAGCGTGCGCCGCAACACCACCGAAATGGCCGTCACCACCCGCCGCGTCGTCATCAAAAAAGGGCTCACCAGCCGCACCACCATCGAAATGCTGCTGAACAAGGTCGAGACCATCGAGGTCAGCGAACCCACCTTCGGCCGCATGCTTGGCTATGGATCGATCACCATGATCGGCACCGGAGGCACCTCCGAGCCCTTCCACAAGATGAGCCACCCGCTCCAGTTCCGCAGCGCCGTGCAGCAGGAAATCGAGAAAATGCTGCCTCAGGAGCCGTCGTCCACCTCATCGCCGGCCACGCCAAAGCAATGGCTCTCCTGAAGGAGGAAATTGCGCCTCTTCGCTGCCGGGCCGGTCAGGCGCTCGATTCCGGCCTGAAATCGGCGTAACTCATGCCGCCCAGCGTCAACGACGAGATCGTCTTTCCCTTGCCGCCCGCCCATCGCAGGCTCTCCCGCCGCACGCGGCTGATCCTTGAATTGAGCGTTGGGCTGGCCCTCCTCGCCTTCATTGGCATTGGGGCTTCGGTCCGGATGCCGGTCTGGTTGCGGCTCATCGGCTGGGCGTTCCTGATCGGCAGCCTGGTGGCACAGTCGGTTCTGGTTGCGCGACACTGGAAACGGCGGCGCGGCTGGCGAAAATGAAGGCCAAACCCGCGCAGATTCCATCCGTAACCACCACCCGCCCCCCACCTGCGCGACAATAAAGC
>JBAUGH010000321.1:0-1812 GCA_049679565.1 Acidobacteriaceae bacterium | reverse complement strand
GTCCAGCGATGCGGCGACCATCCCCTTCTCCGCCTGCACCGCCGAGCTGTTCAGCCCGTACGCCCGCGTCGCCCCCATCAGATCCACCATTTCCGTCACCGGATTGATGTCGGGATACGATACATACCCATCCTTGTCCGCGTCCGGATGCCCGGGATCGAAACGCCGCAGCGGGGGCGCCGAATCCTCCACCACATCGGTTACCCGCACGCCCCCGCCCTCGTCCCAGCCTCCGCCCGAACTCAATCCCGTATTCAGTCCGGCTCCACCGCTGCCCGCCTGCGCCAGCAGCTGGCTGGCAAAACTCCCGCCCTGCTCGGAGAACACCACCAGCTTCCTCCGGTACGGACCGCCCTCCGCGGTGCGCGTCGTTTCCGCATTGGCCATGTTGCCGGCCACCACCTCGGCCCGAATCCGCTCCGCCTCGAGCGCCGACCCGCTGACTTCCATCACTCCCAACAGATTCATCGCCGGCCACCTTCCCTGGGGTCCCCGCTTCCGGTCTCCGCTTCCTATTTCTGATCCTCGTGGATCGCATCCAGCACCCGCGTGAACTCATGCTTCAGCAGCTCCACCCCGGTGCGGAACTCGAGCTGCGCCTCGGCCATCTTCATGCCTTCGCGGTCCATCGAGACGTCATTGCCATCCGGCCGCTCCAGCAGCCCGCCCACCGGGCCCACGTGCGGCGATTCAATGTCCTCACTGCCTGCCGCCCCGTCCTTTTCCCGCCGGCTCAGCCCTTCGAGGGACTGCGCCATCTCCGCGGCAAAATCGAATCCCACCGTCCGGTAGCCCGGCGTGTCCACGTTCGCCATGTTCTGCGCGGTCGCCTTCAGCTCCAGCGACGACAAATCCAGATACCGGTTCAGCGCTTCCGCCACCGGCGTCATCATCTCCATCGCCTGTTCTCCCTGCCTTCTGCGCTCTCACTATTCCCCCTGCAGCCGGGCCGCCCGTACCGCCGCGCGGAGATGAGCAAACTCTCACAAAAGCACATCGAATTCGATCTCCTGCACGTCGATCTCCGGCCGATCCTCGGCCAGGATCCACGCCCGCTCCAGCACATGCTCCAGCTCGCGCACATTGCCCGGCCAGGGATAGCCCATCAGCTGCTCCAGCGCCCCCGCCGTCAGCCCCTTCGCCGGCTCGCCCCGCGCCAGCCGCCCCAGACACATCTGCGCCAGCGCCGCGATCGCTTCCCTCCGCCCCTCGAGCGCCGGCGTCCGGATCAGAAACACCGCCAGCCGGTAGTACAAATCCTGGCGAAACGCCCCCTCTTCCGCCATCTTCCTGAGCGGCCGATGCGTGGCCGCCACGATGCGCACGTCCACCCGCACCGGCTCGTTCTCGCCGACGCGCTGCAGTTCGCCCGTCTCCAGAAAGCGCAGCAGCTTGGCCTGCAGTCCCAGCGGCATCTCGCCAATCTCGTCGAGCAGCAGCGTGCCGCCGTGCGCCGCTTCGATCCGCCCCGTCCGTCCCTGCACCGCACCGGTGAACGCCCCGCGGGTGTGACCGAACAGCTCTGCCTCGAGCAACGCCTCGGGAATCGCCGCGCAGTTCAGAGCCACCAGCTTCCTCGCGCTCCTTCCGCTCAGCCGGTGGAGCGCCCGCGCCACCAGTTCCTTCCCGCTGCCGGTCGGCCCCTCAATCAGCACCGACGCGTGGCGCGGCGCCACCAGACGGATTCTCCGGCTCACCTCGAGGATCGCGGCGTCCATCCCCACAAACTCCGGCAGACCGACCGCGCCCGGCTCGCCGGCCGCTCTCGCTCGCCCCGGCCCGGCACTCGGACCCTGCCCCGGCCCCGGAATC
>JBAUGH010000320.1:0-2798 GCA_049679565.1 Acidobacteriaceae bacterium | reverse complement strand
CCATAATTAAAACCCGATGCGCCCCACAAAGCGATCATACGCGGCACACGATCGCCTTCCCAAACGCATTGGTCAGGCCAGTGGCATAGAGACAAAAAACCACACATGTATGTTTCTGATTTTAAGGGGATTTTATTGGTGGACCTGATCGGGATCGAACCGACGACCTCTTCCATGCCATGGAAGCGCGCTCCCAGCTGCGCCACAGGCCCACAGGGACTATCCTATTTTCATGGAGCCGTCGGGATTCGTCAATGAACCGAGCCTCCTTTCCGCGCCCTTCTTCGCACGGGGCGTGCAACCACGGAGGCTGCGTCCGCATCGTGCTGGTGATATGTCCCTGACGGCAATGGTTTTCGCTCTGGCTCTGGCGTTGCTTCCCCTTTCGTCCGGGGCGCAGGGCGGGGCTCCGCCTGCGCCGGGCGCTGCCGATCCGGCTCCGCGCCTGGTTTCCGCGAACCTGCGGCCGGCTCTCTCTCAGATCGGCCAGACGATGACCGGCCTCAACATCCGCCGATGGAAGGCGCCGAACGAGGTGCGCGACGCCACCCAGCAGGATGTGGGGTCGATCCAGCGCGATCTAAGCGGGACGCTGGCCGGGCTTCTCGAGCAGGCGGACGCGGCGCCCGGATCGGTTCCGGCAGCGTTCGCGGTCTACCGCAACGTGGATGCGCTGTACGACACGCTGCTGCGGGTGGTTCTGACGGCGGATCTGGCGGCTCCCGAGAATGAAGCCGGATCGCTGCAGTCGGCGTTGAGCAGTCTGGAGTCGGCGCGCAGCAATCTGGGCGATTCGATCGTGCATGCCTCGCAGGCGCAGCAGGGAGAACTGGTGCGGATGCGCAACGTGATTGCGGCGGCGGAGGCGGCGGCGCGGCGCCAGCCACCGAAGACAACGGTCGTCGACGACGGGCCCGTACGGGAAACCCGAAGAGAGACCGTAGCCCATCATCACACGACCAAAAAGCCACCGGCAAAAACGGACGCCAGTAAGCCCAACCCGCAGTAGCACTTTTGGGGCAGGCGGGCGATTTCCGGGAACCCTGGGGCGGGGCTCCGTGTCTAAGGACACAGGGGGCACCCGATCCAGCACCGGCGCGCTGCTGCGTGTGCCGCAATCCGGGATCGGGTTCCGGGATCGATCCGCCTGCAGGCAGGATTGCTGTTAGGCTGAAGGGAGTCTTGGAATGGCAGGCGCGGCCGTGGGGAACCTGGCAGGAGTGATCGGCATTCATCCCGAGGAAGCTGCGATCATCGAGCAGCTCAAGGCGGGGTCCGAGGACGCGTTTGCCTGGCTGATCTCGCGGTATCAGCAGCCGCTGTACAGCCTGATTTATCGGGTTCTTCCCAATCCCGGGGACGCCGCCGACATTACCCAGGACGTTTTCGTCAAAGTCTTTCGCGGGATTTCCCGGTTTCACGGGGAAGCCAGCCTGCGGACGTGGATCTACCGGATTGCGCTGCACGAGGCGCTGAACCAGCGGCGCTGGTGGTCGCGTCATCAGCGCCAGGAGATCACGCTCTCGGGCGACAGCGAAGAGCAGCACGCGTCGATTGTGGACGCGCTGGTGGACTCGCACGAGTCTCCTTTCGACGCGGTGGCGCATGCGGAGATTGCCGGCCGCGTGGAGGCTGCTTTGCGCGAGGTGCCGGAGCCGTTCCGGACGGTGGTGGTTCTGCGGGACATCGAAGGATTCGGGTACGAAGAGATCGCCGAGATCCTCGACGCCAATCTGGGAACGGTAAAGTCGCGGCTGATGCGAGGTCGCGCGCATTTAAAGAATCTGCTGGCGCCGTACATGGAAGCGGCGAGCCGGCGGCCTGTATCTTCTTCCCGTCTTCCCCATGCCTGCTCAGCCGAGGAGGCGCTATGAATCGGTGCGAGATCATTCGCGGGCAGTTCTCCGATTATCTGGACGGCAACCTGGACGGCGTGATGATGCAGTCGGTTGCCGGGCATCTGGAGTTGTGCGCTGACTGCGCGGGGGACTTTGCGGCGTGGCGCAGTATGCAGCAATCGCTGGCGAAGCTGGGCCCGAAGCGACCGCCGGTGGATCTGGCGCTGCGCATCCGGGTGGCGCTGTCGCAGGAGCTGGCGAAGACGCCGCGCAATGCGCTGGCGACGTGGAAGGTGCGGTGGCAGAACTCGGTAGCGCCGTTCCTGCTGCAGGCGGGAGCGGGTCTGGCCAGTTCGCTGGTGCTGGTGGGCACGATGGCTTTCCTGATCGGAGCCTTCGCGGCGCCGGAGCCGGCCGCGGCGCGTGACGAACCACTGAACATGGCCTCCAGCCCGCGCTTCCTGTACTCGACGGTGGAGGCGAATGCGGGCACGGTATCGCAGCGAGGCGGCCTGGTGACGGTGGAGGTGTACGTGGACGCGGAAGGGCGCGTGTACGACTACGACATCGTATCCGGCCCCAGCGATCCGGCGACGCGGGCGGATCTGGAGACGCTGCTGCTGTCGAGCCAGTTCCAGCCGGCGCAGCGGTTCGGGCAGCCGGTGAAGGGCGTGGCGGTGCTGTCGTTCTCGGGCGTGTCGGTCCAGGGCTGAAGCTTTGCGCGCCGGGGGCGGAGAGAGCCGCCGGCGGCCAATCGCGGCTGGTCCTCCTGATGCGGTTGCAATCCGGGACTTCGTCCCTGTATAGATGATCCCTGTATAGAAATGATTGCTCTATTGACTTCGGTCTGAGCCGCCGGCCTACGCTCGCATCCCTCTTTGCTTCAGGAGACCCTGCTTGTCTGCCACCGTTACCGGAATCGGATGGCATATGATCGGCGCCGCTTCGGCGGCTTCGTTC
>JBAUGH010000319.1:0-6372 GCA_049679565.1 Acidobacteriaceae bacterium | reverse complement strand
GCGGGTGACGGCGGCGGCGTTGAGCTTTGCCGACGCGGCGACGCTGGCCTCGGAGTGGTCGATGCCACAGATATGGCCCTGGGGCGCAGCTGCGGCGAGTTTCCGGAGGGTGCGCCCGCCCCCGCAGCCGATGTCGAGGATGGTGCCGGCGGGCGGGATTGTAATGTGCGCGAGGCCCCAGTCGGTGAGCGGGGAGTGGCGCTTGTTCATGTTGCGCAGAAACCAGCGTCCGAGCCAGCCGTGAGGCTGCCGGCATTGGCCGACAAGGGCGGGCGGAGCCGAGAGGGTCTTCGCGGTCATGCCCCGCCTTCGAAGATTTTCTTGCTCAGATAGCGCTCGGCGGAGTCGGGAATGAGGGTCGCGACGCGTTTGCCGGGGCCCAGGCGCTTTGCCACCTCGACGGCGGCGTAGACAATGGCGCCGGAGCTCGATCCGGCGAGCAGGCCCTCTTCGGCGGCAAGCCGTTTCACCATCGCAAACGAGTCGGCATCCGTGACGGCGATGATCTCGTCGGCAACCGAGCGGTCGAAGGTGTTGGGGACGAAGTGGACGCCGATTCCTTCGACCTTGTGCGGACCGGGCTGGCCGCCCTGCAGGATGGAGCCCTGGGTTTCGACAGCGACGGTGAGGACGCGCGGGTTGTTCTCCTTCAAAAACCGGGCAATGCCGGAGAATGTGCCGCCGGTGCCGACCCCGGCGATGAAGGCGTCCACGCGGGCATCCATCTGCTGCCACAGTTCGGCGGCGGTGGTGTCGTGATGGAACTGCGGGTTGGCCGGGTTGTCGAACTGGAGGGCGGGCCAGACATTGGAATCGGATTGGGCGAGCGCCAGCGCCTGGCGGATGGCGCCGGCCATGCCTTCGGCTTCGGGCGTGCGGTGAACTTCCGCGCCAAAGCCGCGCATCAGCGCGCATTTTTCCTCGGCAAAGCCTTCGGGGACGAACAGCACGACGCGATAGCCGCGGTTCACGCCGACCAGCGCCAGTCCCACCCCGGTATTTCCGGCGGTGGCTTCGGTGATGACCGAAGCCTTGTGCAGGAGGCCGCGGCGCTCGGCGTCAAGGATCATGCCGAGGGCGGCGCGGTCTTTGACGGAGCCGCCAGGATTGAGGAATTCGAGCTTGGCGAAAAGGTCAGCCGAGCCGGCCGGCGCCATACGGCGCAGCTGCAGGAGCGGGGTGTTGCCGATGAGGCTGGTGATGTCGGTTGCGGTGCGCAGCGCGATGGGCGTCGAGGTCTGGCTCATAAGGACTGACCAGTCTAGCAGCGCAAAGACGCAAGCCGGTAGCCGGTAGCCTCTGGCGGGCTGCGAAGAAGCGGTTTCCGAAGACGCGGTTGCCTGCCGGCTACGGCCGGGGCCGGTTCTGCGATTCGGCGACGCTGTTCTTATTCCCCGGCTGCGACTGCGGCTTCGGGTAGTAGCCGGTCCGCGTACGGACGTAGAGCTTGCCGTGGTGCGCGGCGCGCGCATCCACGCGGATCGTACGGTAGCCGCCGAGGCTGGCGGGTTTGGAGGAGTGGTAGCCGATGGTGTACTGGTTGCGGATATCCTGGGCCACTTCGCCGGCGATCGTGTCCACGTCCGCCAGCGAATGGGGGAAGAAAGCGAGGCCGCCGGTTTCGTCGGAGAGAAGCTGGAGGGCGCGGCGGGCGCGACGGGCTTCCATGCCGCGATCGTCTTCGCCAAAAAGCAGGCCGATGGAATAGACCACCGGGCCCTGGAGGTCCTGGATGCGGCGGATGGTCTGCTCGAGGTTCAGAGTCGAGGCGTTATCCTCGCCATCGGTGACGATGATGAGCACCTGCTTGGAGCGATGCGCGCCGCGGGAGAGCTGATCGGCGGAAGCCACCACGGCGTCGTAGAGGGCGGTTCCGCCCCGGGACTCGATGTGCGACAGGCCTTCGCGGAGCTTATTGATGTCGGAGGTGAAGTCCTGATCGAGAAACGCCTCGTCGGAGAAATTGACGATGAACGCTTCGTCTCCTGGATTGGAGGCCCGCACCAGATCCAGCGCGGCGGTGTTTACGGAGGCGCGCTTGTCCCGCATGGAGCCGGAATTGTCCACCAGGATGCCCATGGAGACCGGTACGTCGGAATGCGAGAAGGCTACGATCTGCTGCGGCGTGTTGTCTTCAAAAACGGTGAAGTCGTTGCGGTTGAGGTCCTGAACGAGGTGGCCGTTCCCGTCGATCACCGTGCAGCTGAGCACAACCTCGTCGACGTTTTTCTGGAGGGTGTAAACGCCCTGCTGGTTGCGGCGAATCTCCTGGGTGGGGTTGGGGTGGGAAGGGCTCACCCCGGCGTCGTCAGCGGCATCGGGGGACAGCACCGGGTCATGATCCACGTCCAGCGGCGCCTGGGTTTCCGGCAGGGTGGGCGACGGGATCGCAGCCGGGGCGGAGGACTGCGCGGGCTTCGCTGCAGTCGGCGACTGTGCCTGCAGAAGGGCGGGAGCCGCGGCCAGGGCTGCGGCGAGGAGCACGTACAGAGAGACAGCGCTACTGCGAAATCGCATAGGATCCGTTGCGGGCGTCGACGGCAACCGCCGCCAGGCCCGAGAGTGGCAACCGCTCTATTTTGACTCTACGCCATGGGCCCCTGGGGCCGGCGGTGCCGGGTCGATCTTCCAGGACGGTTTCGGCGCGCATTGTCACGTCAATCCTCATAGAGATGTTACGGATAGCCGCGCCGTTGTCTGCCCCGGGGCGCCCACCGGCGTTCGCCACGCGGGCGGGCGGGCGGACGCGGCGGCAAAGGTTTTCAGGTTACTGCAGGCGATCACGGAAGTGGGTCCTGGGGGTTGGACTGGCGGGACGCTCCGGGGACAGCGGCTGGCTGCCGGGAAATTCGCCTCCTGACCGGTGGTGCGCTGGTCGCCTACTGCAACGGGGCATAGTAGCCGTTGCGGGCGTGGACCGTGAGCTGCGGCAGCCCGGGCGGGGCATTGAGCTTCACCCTCACCTTGCGCCACTTGCCGTCCTTGCGCGGGTCGTCGGTCTTGTAGCCGAGGACATATTCATTGCGCAGCTCGGCGCTGATGCGGGTGGCGATGTCGCCCATCTCGGAGAGGTCGTCCACCCGGAAGAGCCGGCCGCCGGTCTCGTCGCTGATATCGGAAAGCAGTTGCGGACCGTTGCGCTCCTCCACCGTCGCAGCCTCGGGGTCGAAGATGCCGATGGAGTAAATCTGCACGTCGGCTTCCTTGACCGCGGAGCGCACTTCGCCTTCCGTGTAGCGGCTGTTATTGTCGCCGCCATCGGAGACGATCAGCAGGGCCTTGCGTGGATATTTGGCCTGCTTCATCTTTTCCAGGCCGAAATAAAGGGCGTCCAGCAGCGCGGTGCGGTGACCCGCCTGGATGTTCATCAGGCGGGCTTCAATGTCGTCGGTTGAGGAGGTGTAGTCGGTGATCAGCTCGGGGCGGTCGTTGAAGCCGATGACGAAGAACTCGTCCTGCGGATTAGCCGTCTTCATGAACTGCAGCACCGCGCCCCGGGCGCGGACGACCTTATTGCTCATGCTGCCGCTCAGGTCCAGAATCACTCCGATCGAAACCGGAGCGTCGTCGCAGGAGAAGGTACGGATGTTTTCCGGGCGGTTGTTCTCGAGGACGTCGAAGTTCTGTTTCTCGAGGCCGGTCACCAGCCGGTCCATGGGGTCGGTCACGGTGAGCGGGATGAGGACGAGGTTGGTATCGACGCGAAACTGAATGCCGCTGCGCAGGGAGGCGCCGGTAGTGAGCGGGATGGAAGGATCCGTTTTAGCCGCCACCGGAGGGGGAGCGGTCACGTGGACTTCGTCGAGCGGATTGTCCTGGGCGAATGCCGTGCTGAGCAGGAGCAGGGGAGCGAGCAGGAGCGGCAGCAGGGGAATGCGCCAGGGACGAAAAGCTGCCTGGAGTGGTCCCGAGGATGACCTGGCACCAAGTTCGCGCCCATAGGGGGACGCCATGGCCGAACCTCACGTGTGGAGAATGTTGGCACGATTGAGAGACTTCTGCAATAGCCAGTGCCGGGTTTCCCAACCCGGATGCTGCCGAAACGCAGGAGAAGGACCGCAGTCGTGCCCCTCTGTAGCTTTTGATGGGAGCAAACCGGACGGCGTGAGCGGATTCTTCGCCTGCGGCGTGCGGCCATGTCGCGCCACCGGGGCAGACTCAGATGCCGGCGTACCAGGCGTAGCCGTATTCCGGAGAAACCGAGCCGAGTCCCTTGCCGAAGGACTTCATTGAATCGGTGGCGACGATGCGGTTCACGTACTTGACGCTCTTGTAGCCGAGCTGGCGGGGCAGGCGCAGGCGCAGCGGTCCGCCAAAACCGACCGGCAGATTGCCGTCATTCATGCCCAGAGTCAGAAAGGTCTGAGGATGGAAGGCGTCGGCCATATCGATGCTCTCCCACACTTCCGGCTGGATGGAGAAGTACGCGATGTAGCGGACCTGAGGCAGCAGCCCGGCGTGATCGAGCACCGCGGACAGGGGCGTGCCGATCCACTCGGCAATATAGGACCAGCCCTCCTCGCACGCGACCTCGGTGATCTGGCTGTGGGTGGGGAGGCTGCGCAGGTCGGCCAGCGAAAGCGAGAGCGGATGCTCCACCATACCCTCGACGGTGAGGCGCCAGTCGGAGAAGCCGAGCGCCTCGGAGTGGCGGAAGGCGTCGCTCAGCTTCGGAACTTCGTTGGCAAAAGGAGCCTTCGAGATCATGCTGCGGGGAAACTGCCGGGCGGGCGCATGCGTGGTAATGAGGCGCTGGGCGGCGTAGGTGAGGGCTTCGCCCGGACCGTAGAAGCCGACGTCGTCGGGCGGGAGCAGGCCGTAGCGGCGGGCCAGGCGATCGGCGGCGGCCAGGCCGGAGATGCCCGCAGCGGCGGCGATGCCGCTGGTGATGAGCTTACGGCGGGAAACAAGACTCATGGGCGCTCCTCAGTGAGGGGATTGCGGGAGATGACGGGGCCCGGAGCCGTGAGCGGTGCGGTGTCGGCGCGGCGGCCCTCGGAATGGCCGAGGGTCATGGCGCGCATCCGTCGGCGGAATCCGCCGAGGGCGACCATGGTGACGTGCGCGATGAGGAAGAGCAGGAGAAATCCGGAGAGAAAGAAGTGCAGGGTGCGGGCGGTCTGGCGGCCTCCGAGAAGGATGACAGTGGAGGGAAAAGCTCCGGTGAAGGCGGGGGACATGGCAAGGCCCGTCCAGATCATGAGCGGGAAGGCAATGAAGATCACGGTCAGGTAAGCGGTGCGCTGCAGGACGTTGTAGGAGCGGTCTTCGGCGGGATCGGGCGGTGCGCGGCGGAGATATTTGCCGATGCGCTGCGAGTACGCGCGCGGTGTCCGGGTGCCGGGTTCCGGCAAAAGGTTGCGGCGGAAGTGGCCGGTGACGACGCCCCAGATTCCATAGACCAGAGCGGTGAAGACCAGCACCCAGGCGGCTTCAAAGTGGAGGTAGCGGCTCCAGCCGTTCTGGTCGGGGAGCACGTAGTTGTAGCCGGTGGGCACCAGGTCGCGCGAGGCGGGAATGTGCAGGGTGAAGGCGGGACGGGTGACGTCGGTGCCGGTTTCGCCCCAGTAAAAGCGCGGATGGGAGATGACAATCTCGGCGCCGGTGACCAGCAGGGCGGCGAAAGCAAGAAAGGTGAGCCAGTGCGTGACCCGCACCACCGCGGAATGGCGGGGCTGGCTCCGTTCCTGTTGCGGATCTGGGGCTGGCATGGGGGCGAGGATAGCATACGAAGCCAGGATTTGCGGGGGTTGCGCGCCATGCCGGCGGCCCAGCCGCTGATGTCGAGCCGACAATAACGATAGAATCGGGAGAAATACGATGGCTCGCATTTATCCCTTTCGCGCGCTGCGCTACAACCCCGCTTTGGTCGCCCCGCAGGATGTGGTGACTCAACCCTACGACAAGATCACCCCCGCGATGCAGCAGGCGTATTACCAGCGGAGTCCGTACAACCTGGTGCGGATCATCCTGCGCATGCCCGAGCTGTTCGACAAGGAAGGCGACCTGTATGCCAACGCGGCGCGGGACTTTGCCGAATGGCGCGAGGCCGGCGTTCTGGCCCAGGAGGGGCAGCCCTGCGTCTTTGCCTACGGGCAGCGCTTCGCCGTGCCTGGGCAGTCCGGGGCGGTGCTGGAGCGGCGCGGCTTTATCGCCCTGGGCGAGCTCTACGACTACAGCCAGGGCGTGGTCTTCCGGCACGAGCAGACCCTGTCCAAGCCCAAGAGCGACCGGCTGAACCTGCTGCGCGCCACGCGAGCGCATTTCGGGCAAATCTTCATGCTGTACTCGGACCCGGCGCACAGCGCGGAAGGCCTGCTGTTCGGCAACGGCGCGGCAACCCTGCCCGAAATTGAGGTCACCGACGAGTAT
>JBAUGH010000318.1:0-4145 GCA_049679565.1 Acidobacteriaceae bacterium | reverse complement strand
GGATATGAACGTCAGCGGGCGCTTGTCGAACGCCGCCAGACGGTCGAACCCTTCGGGAACGGTCTCGACCACCTGATCCGCGCGCACGATGCAGAGATGCCGATCCGGCAGCAGCGTCAGCCGGCGGGCCCCCTCTCCCGGCCCATGAGTCAGAACGATAGTCCCCGTAAACGCGATCGCGACTGTGCACGTGGTCACGATGCCGTCGCAGCGGTTCAGTTCGTCGATGGCCGCCTCGCACTCCGGGATGAAAGCGAAGCCTGCGGGCAGGACTCCAGCCGGCAGGCCGTCGGCGGTAATGACCTTCTTCTGCCGGTGCTCGGCCAGAATCGCCGCAATCGTCTGCGGCAGCGCGCCGGCGGTCGTCTCGACTACGTGCGCATCGTAATCGCGCAGCCGCTCGAGCAAGAGCGCCAGCCGCTCCTCGGGGTCGCGTTCTCCGCGCCGCCCGTAGCTGCGCAGGATCGCGGCATATTCCAGCGGGGCCGGCGTTGCGCTGCGATCGCCCAGTCCGCCCCGGATTCGCTCGAGAACCTCCCTGCGCGCGTCAGCCATCGTGCTTTTCCCGCTCTTTCCCGGCCCGCTGCTTCCACCATTGCCGGAAGGTCTGCTTCGGCAGCGCGCGCAGATCGCGCACCCGCGTCCAGTTGCCCAGCATCCCCGGCAGATTCCGCATCCAGCCGTGCGACACCAGCGGCCATTGGCCGATCTGGCCCAGGCGCTGCGCTGCTTCGAACCGCGTCCGGCTGGCGAAGATCGCTGCCGCCGCCTTCATGGCCAGCATCTCCGGATCGAGCGCGCTCTTCTGTTCCCGCACCACCCGGCCTCGCAGGTGGATCAGCACTTCCGGGATGTTGATCTTCACCGGGCAAACCTCGTAGCACGCCCCGCACAACGACGACGCATAGGGAAGCGTCTGCGCGTGCTGCATGTTCAGCAGCTGCGGCGTCACAATAGCCCCGATCGGCCCCGAGTAGCTCGACCCATACGCATGGCCCCCGGTTTGCCGATAAACCGGACAGGTGTTCAGGCACGCCGCGCAGCGGATGCAATGCAGCGTCTCGCGCGCCTCTCGATCCGCGAGAATGCGGGTCCGCCCGTTGTCCAGCAGCACTACGTGAAAATGCTGCGGCCCGTCGCCGGGATAAACGCCCGTCCACAGCGAGTTGTACGGGTTCATCCGCTCGCCCGTCGCCGATCGCGGCAGCAGCTGCAGGAAAACTTCCAGGTCCTGGAACCTCGGCACGATCTTCTCGATTCCCGCAATCGAGATCAGCACGTCGGGCATCGTCAGACACATGCGCCCGTTGCCCTCGGACTCGACAATGCACACGCCGCCCGTTTCCGCGACCAGGAAGTTGGCCCCGCTCAGCCCGACCTTCACTCGCAGGAACTGCTCGCGCAGATAATGGCGCGCCGCCGCCGCCAGGTCTTCCGGCCGATCGCCCAGGTCGGGTAAGTGCATCCGCTCGCGGAAAATCTCCCGCACCTGGCTGCGATTCTTATGCAGCGCAGGGACGACGATGTGCGAAGGCTTGTCCTGGCCCAACTGGATGATCAGCTCGGCCAGGTCCGTTTCGTGAACCTTGATTCCTGCTCGATCCAGCGCCTCGTTCAGCCCGATCTCGTCCGAGGTCATCGTCTTGATCTTGATGGCCTCAGTTCCCCCGTATTGCCGGATCAGCTCGGTGACGATCCGGTTCGCATCGTCGGCATCGGATGCCCAGTGCACCTGCCCGCCCGCCGCCGTGCACGCCTTCTCGAACTGCAGCAGATACTCGTCCAGATGGCGCATGGTGTGCGCCTTCAGATCGCTGGCCGCCGTGCGCAGCTCCTGCCAGTCCGGCGACTCGGCGACCACCGCCGCCCGCTTGCGCGTAATCACATCCGTCGCGTGGCGGACGTTCTGCCGCAATCCCGCGTCTTCCAGCAGCGGCAGCGCCGCCTTCTGAAACGAAGGCGCGCTGGCCGACTCGGCAACCCGGATCGTCATGCCGGGCCCTCCGCCGAATCGGCTTCTGTCGGCGCCAGCACCTCCGCGATGTGCGCCATCCGGACCCCGGCCCGCCGCCGGTGCAGGCCGCCGAAAATGTGCATCAGGCACGAATTGTCCACCGCCGTCACGACTTCTGCTCGGGTTGTTTCCACGTCCTGCAACTTGTCGGCCAGCATTGCCGCCGACAGGTCGCCCATCTTGATCGCGAACGTCCCTCCGAACCCGCAGCACCGGTCGATATTCGGCAGCTCCACCAGATCGATCCCCCGGACTTTGCGCAGCAGCCGCAGCGGCGTATCTCCCAGATGCAGGCTGCGCTGCGAATGGCAGCTGGCGTGGTACGTGACGCGATGCGGGAAGTAGGCGCCCACGTCCTCCATCCCGAAGCGGTGCACCAGCAGCTCGGTCAGCTCGTAGATGCGGGGCAGCAGCTCTTCGACTGCGCGCGCCAGGCCCGGGTCGCTCTGCTCCTCTGCCATCTTTGGATAGTGGTCGCGGATCATCGCCACGCAGGAGGACGACGGGATGCAGATTGCCTCGGCGTCGCGAAAGATCTCGACGAAGCGGCGCATCAGCGGCATCGCTTCCTGCTGGTAGCCGGTGTTGTAATGCATCTGCCCGCAACAGGTCTGCTCCAGCGGGAAAGCGACCTCGTGGCCGAGCCGCTCCAGCAGCCGCACCGCCGCCTGGCCGGTCGCCGGAAACAGCGTGTCGTTGTAGCAGGTGATGAAGAGAGAAACGCGCATGGCTCCCGATCCTTCATCATCCCACCACATCCCGGCGGCTGAAACAAATTTCCCATTGAAACAACCTCCCCGAAGTCACCAGCCCCGTCCTTCCGGAGCTTTGCCCCGGAACCTCTCTGATACATTTGTTCCGGATGCGGACTAAATAGGTTCCGGGGGGCAGCTGTGTTTTTGGGCATGGATGTGGGCACCGGCGGCACGCGCGCCGTCCTGGTCGATCACAAAGGGCAGCTGGTGGCCTCGGCCTCTGCCGAGCATCAGCCGTTTCGCACGCCGCATCCCGGCTGGGCCGAGCAGGATCCGGAAGACTGGTGGCGGGCCGCGCAGCAGGCCATCCGCGAAGTTCTCGCCGCATCCCCCGGGGCCAAGGTCGAGGCCGTCGGGCTCACCGGCCAGATGCACGGCGCGGTCATGCTCGACAAGGATGGGCAGGTGCTGCGGCCGTCGCTCATCTGGTGCGATACGCGCACCCAGCCTCAATGCGACTGGCTGCACCAGCAGTTTGGCGGCGGCGAAAAGGGCCGCGAGAAGCTGATCGAGCTCACGGCGAACCCGGCTCTGCCCAACTTCACCCTCACTAAGCTGCTCTGGGTCAGGGAGCACGAGCCGGAATTCTTCGCGAAGATCGCGCACGTCCTGTGCCCGAAGGATTACGTCCGCTACCGGCTGACCGGCGCCTACGCCATGGACGTCCAGGAAGCTTCCGGCACGCTGCTGCTCGACGTCGCGCATCGGCGCTGGTCGAAGGAAGTGGCGCGAGTCGCGGGCATTCCCGAAAGCTGGCTGCCCCAGCTTTACGAGTCGCCGGATATCTGCGCGCATATCAGCGCGGAAGCCGTGCAGCGTACCGGCCTGACGGCGGGAACGCCGGTGGCGGCGGGCGCGGGCGATCAGGGTGCGGGCGCCGTCGGCATGGGCATCCTCGAACCGGGGTCGGTCTCGGCTACCATCGGCACCTCGGGCGTGGTCTTTGCCGCCACCGCGGCTCCCACACGCGACCCCCGCGGACGCCTGCACACCTTCTGCCACGCCGTGCCCGGCCGTTGGCATGTGATGGGCGTGACCCAGGCCGCAGGCCTGTCGCTGCGCTGGCTCAAAGAAACCCTGGCGCCCGACCAGAGCTATGACCAGCTCACCGCTGCCGCCGCGGACATTCCCGCCGGGAGCGACGGCGTGCTCTGGACGCCGTATCTCCTCGGCGAGCGGACCCCGCATCTCGACGGCGACGCAACGGCGGCCTTCGTCGGCATCCGCGCCACGACCACGCGGGCCCACTTCACCCGCGCGGTGCTCGAAGGCGTGGCCTATTCGCTGAAGGACACCTTCACCCTCTTCTCGGAACTCGGCATTCCGGTCAAAGGCGTGCGCCTGGGCGGAGGCGGCGCGCGCGGCCCGCTTTGGCG
>JBAUGH010000317.1:0-4832 GCA_049679565.1 Acidobacteriaceae bacterium | reverse complement strand
ACCCGGAGATCGTGTTGTCCCCTTGATTCAGCACGTAGAGGTAATGGTCCGTCGGCTCGACCACCAGGCTCACCGGCGTCCCGCCCGCGGCAAAGGGCTGCCCCGGCACCGGCGTCAGCGGCTCCGGATTCCCGCCGGACATCGCCGTCGTGGTCACCGAGTAGGCCGAAACGCTGGCTCCCGGCGCGTTCGTCACGTAGACGAACTGGCCCGTGGTATCCGTCGTCACCGCGCTCGGCCCCGATCCGGTCGGCTCGTTGTAGACCCAGGTCAGCGCGCCCGTCGTCGTGTTGACCGTAAACGTGCCCACCACCCAGCCGTAGTCCGATTGGACATACAGGGTCTGCGCCTGGGAATCGTAGACCATTTGGTCCGCGGTCGCCGTGCAGAACAGCCCGCAGTTCGATGACGGCAGCGTGAACGGCGATCCCGTGATCTCGGTCAGCGCCCCGTTGGCTGCGATCGAGTAGGCGGAGATCGAGTCGCTGCCGTGATGGCTCACGTAGAGAAACTGCCCGTTGGGACCCACCGTCAGGTAGCTGGGTATCAGCGCCGGGGTCGTCGTCACCGGCGACGTCAGGCTCCCTGTCGATGAGTTGAGCGCGAATGCCACCAACTCGCCGTTCGGCTGCGATCCCGCCCCATTGCCCGCGACGAACACCAGCTTCAGCTGCGGATCCACGGCGATGGCAATCGGGTCGTTGAGCGCATCCGCATACGGCGAATCGCTCAGCAGCGACAGCGCGCCGGTGCTCGCGGCCTCGCTGTATCCGGAGATATTCCCCAGGCCCGTCGGGTTCAGGCTGCTGTTCAGCGTCCAGGCAAACCCCTGGCTCGCCGGTGCATTGACGGTCAGCGTAGCGGAGTTGCTGGCATTGCCGCCCGCGCCCGTGCAGGCCAGCGTGTAGGTGTCCGTACCCACGCCGGTCGGCGTCTCCATTGCCGTTCCGCTGGTCGCCTCGGTGCCGCTCCACGCGCCGCTGGCCGTGCACGAAGTTGCGTTCGTGGAAGACCAGGTCAGCGCCGCGCTGGCTCCCAGGGTAATCGTCGTCGGCGCCACCGCAATCGTCACCGTGGGCGCTGGCGCGTTCACCGTCAGCGTCGCGGTGCTGCTGGCGCTCCCGCCGGGTCCGCTGCAGGTCAGCATGTAGGAATCTGTGCCCGTCGCGGTGGGCGTCTCCATTGCTGTGCCGCTCGTGGACTGGCTGCCGCTCCACGCGCCGCTCGCCGTGCACGCAGTCGCGTTGGTCGAAGACCAGGTCAGCGTCGCGCCGGCCCCCAGCGTAATCGTCGCCGGCGATACCGAGATCAGAGTCGTCGGCGCTGCCGGTGCAGCTACAGTCAGGGTCGCGGATTGGTTCGCGCTGCCTCCCGCTCCCGTACAGGTCAGCGTGTAAGTATCCGTTCCCGCAGCCGTCGGCGATTCGGTCGCCGAGCCGCTCGTCGGCTGCGTCCCGCTCCAGGCGCCGCTCGCCGTGCACGCAGTCGCGTTGGTCGAAGACCAGGTCAGCGTCGCGCCGGCCCCCAGCGTAATCGTCGTTGGGTTCACCGAGAGGGTCACCGTGGGCGCCGCCGGCGCACTCACGCTTACCGTCGCTGACGCATTCGCGCTCCCTCCTTTGCCCGTGCAACTCAGCGTGTACGTGGCCGTCCCCGCCGACGAAGGAGTCTCGGTAATGGTTCCGCTTGTCGCCTCGCTGCCGCTCCACGATCCGCTTGCCGTGCATGAAGTGGCGTTAGCCGAGGACCACGTCAGCGTGGTGGTCGCTCCTTCGGCAATGCTGGCCGGGTTCGCCGCAATCGTCACCGTCGGTTTTGGATGGCTGCTGCCTCCGCACGCCGCCGCCAGCAGGCAGACCGCTCCGCAAATCAGAGCGAACAACACGCCGGGTAAGGGCGCCGTGACCCTCGGTTGGATGCTTCCTGTGTGGGCGGGTACGCCAATGCAGGGCTTCGCCGCGGCTCTGCTTCTTCTGACCGAACGTGACATCGAGATTCCTCCCCTGGGGTGGTTTTGCCCTTCAGTGAGAAAGCATCCCGATCTATCACGAACTTTTCCTCGCGACCCCTGGAAGACCTGGCTCAGTCCTGCGACGGGCTGGGCAACTCCATCTCCACCGCGATCCACCGCCCGCAGACTGGAACCACTCCGGGCGCCAGCTGTGACGAATAGCGACAGGTTTTCTCGCGTCCCTCAGGGCTGGGTCACGGCAAAGGTGATATTTTGCCCCGGCGTCCCATGCCACAGCGCGCGTGCCGCTTCGCTGCACAGATCGTCCGCATCCTCGTCCTCCCGCGGCCGGATCGTGTATTCCCCTGGCGGCAGGTCGTAGCGGCCCGTCAGGTCGGTTTCAAAATCGTAGTCGTCCCCGGTCACGCAGGTGTGCGCCGCAATCGGAATCGGGAAGTTGCGCGTGCAGACTTTCAGCCGATCGCTCAGCAGAAAGCGCCCGCGGTCCGTGTGGCACGCCTCCTCCAGCGGGTCCGCAAAGCTCTTCAGCGCCATTGCATTGCCCCGGCTCAGCACCCGATGCCCGTACGCGCCGTAAACATCGAAGCCATACTGCTTGAAGTTGTCGAGTCCCATGCACGTCATCACGCCGGCCGTCTCTTCGCCCGTGTTGTCCACCCAGATGTGCAGCGGAATCGGCTCTCCCGCGACGAAACTCCGCTTTTCCAGCGAAATCCCGAACGCCAGAGTCCTCGTCATAGGCACCATCACCGGATGCCCCCGCGTCAGCAACTCTTTACGGTTGCCGTCCGCTGGAATCGCCGTCTCGGGTTCGCTAACCCCCGATCAGCGTTCCCGTCTACAGTTGGCGCACCACGGAAGCAATCTCTCGGCGCCACCCCGCCGCAGCACGACCCCGCCGTCCGCAGGAAGCAATCCAAAAGGCAGGACGAAGGGAGCCGCGAGCGCCAAACCGAAAAGATCGTCGGCGAGATTCGACGGCCAGCCGAAGTGGGACAGTGGCAGGCGAATCGTGCAGGGTGGGCTTCCCGAGTCGGGACGGCGTTAGCGGTTGTCCAATAGACTTCGCCGACTACGGGCGAAGAATATCCCGCCCAGATACAGGCCGCATACGTCGCATTCGTCTGATATGGGACCGCTGATAGAGGGTACACCCGAGGCTCCCCCGGCACCCGTTCTGGCACGGCCAAAGGGGACCCTACACCACCAGGGCCAAGGGCGCTACCAGTGTCTCGGTTCCGCCGTGAATCTCCACGCGGCGCGACATCATTCCGCCGAGTAAGGGAAGCATCGGGACTGTGGCGCACCTTTCGCCACTCAAGTGGGCAGCAAAGTACCCACTCTTGGATTTTTGCTGGTAATGGTGCTGGTAACGGAAAGAATAGCGGAAGGAAAATACTTGATTGTAAATGACTTGCGTAAAAAAATTGGCTCCTCAGGTAGGACTCGAACCTACAACCCTTCGGTTAACAGCCGAATGCTCTGCCATTGAGCTACTGAGGAGTGTGTGCGTTCGTCTGGCTGACCAAAATTATATCAAAGGCCGCTTCGTACCTCATCCCCAGGAAAACTCGACAGGAACCTCGATATCCGGATGCAGGCTCCTGTGAACCGGACAGGTGAGGACAGCGCGTTCCAGCTTTTCTCTGTTTTCCGAACTGTGGGCCTCGGGTACGTGGATTTTTACCGTGAGGCGCTGGATCCGTCGCGGCGGCGCTGCTGTCATTTCCTTTTCAACTACTGCCGTGGCGCCCGAGATGTCGAGGTTGAGCGTGCGGGCCAGAATGCCCATCACCGTCAGCATGCAGGTGCCGAGCGCCGTTGCCACCAGGTCCGTGGGCGAGAAGCTCTCACCGCGCCCCTGATTGTCTCGGGGAGCGTCCGTCGAAAGATCGGTGCCGGAAGGGCCATGAACGGCTCTGCAGTGCAGATCTCCCTGATATTCCACTTGAATGGCAACCATGATTCCTCTCTCGACAAAGCAGTGGGGGGCGGGAACGAGTGCGCGCTCAAGCCCCGATCACCCCATGGTAAGGGGTCATGTTGATTGGCTACAATCTCCTGCAGACTCGCTTCACGCACGCGCCGATTCGGCGCTAATAGAAGAGAATCGCCACGCGATAGGTCGTGAACTCTGCCTGACTCGCCGTGGGCGCGCACGCCCCAACCGCCGCCCGCCGGAAGTCGCCACTCCGAATCTGCTGCTCCACCTGGCCCGGCAAATGGCTCAGGTCCGGCGTCTGGAAGCGCACGATCGCCCGCACATTCGCTCCCCGCGGAACCTCGCTGCCCGCGCAGGCCTGCTCCGCCGGCCCGCTCGCCGCTGAGGCGTCCACATGCTTTGCCGCCAGCAGCGCGCGCACCCGCTCCTCGATCTGGCTCATCGACAGGGCTTCGTTCGACGCGGCGAAATCCTCCACCGCGTACAGCGTGCCCCGCCGCGAGACCACCGCCACCCCCAGCGCGTTCATCTTTGGATCGAGTATGTTGGCCCGGTGCGGCGTCGAGTGCATCCATTCTTTCTCGATGGCTTCCGGGTTCGGTCCGGTCGCGATATTCTCCGCAATCGCCGCAAAATGGGCGCCCGCATTGGCCGCTCGCGTCATCAACTCCGCTTCGCCGGGGTACTGGTGCGACAAATCCCGCTGCTCCGCCATCCTTTGAGCATGCCCCTGGGCCGCCCGCGCCAGCGCCTCGTTCCAGTGCAGCTCTGGCAATCCCTGCTCCTGCCGGTCCTGATTGGTCAGGTTGAAGATCGCCTGCTCCTGCGAGTCCGGCGTCTGGGCGCGCCCGAGGCTCGCTGTCAGCAGGAACGCAGCCGCCATCACTGTCCATCGCTCGATCTTCATACGTTTCATAC
>JBAUGH010000316.1:0-2978 GCA_049679565.1 Acidobacteriaceae bacterium | reverse complement strand
CCCACAACCCCAGCCCTGTGCCGGTCGCTTCCTTGGTCGTAAAGAATGGCTCAAAGATGTGCCGCCGGGCTTCGGTCGTGATTCCGCAGCCGGTGTCCGCGACTGTTACCCGGATGCCCGGTGTCAGGTGCTGTTTCACTCTTCGCGCCCGCACCAGCAGCCGCCCGCCGTCCGGCGTCATCGCATCGAGCGCGTTTCCGATCAGGTTAGCAAACACCTGCCGCATCTCTCCGGCAAAGCAGAACAACTCCAGGTTTTCGCCATAATCGCGCCGCAGGTTCACCTGCAGGGATTGAATTCTTCCCAGGTGCAGGGTCAGCACCGAATCCAGCAGCTCCCCCACATTGGCCACTCCCGGCAGCGTCGATTGCCGGTAAAAGCGCAGCGTTTGTTGGGTGATCTCGGAAACCCGCGTCACTTCCTGCTGCGCCATCTCCGCAAAGCGCGCCGTGCTCGGTGTCAGGTTCTCCTGCCGGATCAGGTACAGCAGGTTCGTCACCGCTTCCAGCGGGTTGTTGATCTCATGCGCGATGGAGGCCGCCAACCGCCCGGTTGCCGCCAGCTTCTCGGTTCGCCGCAGCGTTTCTTCAGCCCGCTTCTGCTCGGTTGTGTCCACCAGGATCGCGCCCACCCAGCGCGTCGTCTCCGCTTCGGTCCGCACCGGATAGAGGTGCGCGAGCCAGCTGCGGTGGCGCCCGGGTTCCGGCTCCCACTGCAACTCCACATTGCGCTGGGGCTCGCCGGAGACAAACACCGCCTCAATCGCCTGCTCCAGCTTCCTCGCCGGCGCCGGCGGCAGAATCCCCTCCACTCCGCGCCCCAGGTGCAGCGCGAACGAGTAGCCGTTCATTTCCGCCAGGAATTGATTGACCCGCACGAACCGGTACTTGCGATCGAAGAAGGCGAACCCGATCGGCGCGTTCGCCAGCATCGAGTCCAGCAGCGCCAGGGTCTCGTTCAGCCCCGAGCGCTGGTCCTGCATCGCGGCCACCATGCGGTTAAAGGCGATTGTCAGGTCGGCCGCTTCGGTCGCCGACTGCACCGGCAGCGGGAAATCCTGGGTATCCTCGGGATTCTGGATCAGCCGCCGCGTCGCCCGGGTCAGCAGCCGCAGTTGTTTCGAAATCGACTGGGCCAGAATCCCCGCGATGACCGTGCATGCGGCCAGCACGAACAGCGCCCAGAACAGCGTAATGCGCAGCAGAGAGTGCAGATCGTCCTTGTCCTGCGTCTCGCTCGGATAAATCCATACCAGGTCCGTGACGTGCCCGTTCTGCAGGATTGGGGCCACCGCTTCCCACTTCTTCCCCTTCGCCCCTGTAGTCGAAAAGATCACCGGATTCTTCAGTTCGCGCAGGTACAGCTTTTCTTTCGCCGATAAGGTCAGCTTGCCCATCATCGCCGGATCCGTGCTGGCCAGGGCGCGTCCCTGCATGTCGGTGATCTGCGCTGCGGCCACGCTGGGCGCCTGGGCTACGCTGGCAATGACCCGGCTGAACAGATCTGTGCGCTGATCAGCCGCGGCCAGATCGCCCTGGGCCGCGACCAGGTACGCCTGATTCTCCAGCCGCCGCCGCAGCCGCTGGTTCAGCTCCGTTCCCTGCTGGTGGACCAGCATGAACGTGAAGATTCCCACCACGATGAGCTCGAAGAGCACCAGCACGGCCATCAACTGGCCGCGAATCGTTCTGGGGCGGGGGAAAGTCATATCCGGGGAAACTCGTCTGTCGTGGCCTCTCTGCGTCGCCCGGGAAATGCCCCGCGCCCGCGGATGTTTCTAAACCCGGGCCAGTTCGCCGGCGGGCGCAGTCAGCTTCTGCTTCAGGTCCTCGGCAATCTGCCGTCCGTGGAACCGTCCGTTTTCAATGAAAATCTCATTCGTCCGGTCCCCGGCGATGATCACTCCCGCCAGGTAAATACCCGGAATGTTGCTCTCGAGACTGCGCGGATCGCACTTTGGGCAGCGGTCCTTGCCCTCGATGTGCACGCCCAGCGACTCCAGAAAATCGAAATCCGGCCGATAGCCCGTCATTGCCAGGACCGCATCGTTCTTCAGCACCCGCTCGCCCTGCGGCGTCGCCAGGGTCACTGTGTCGGGATCGATTCGCGTTACCGCGGTATTGAAATAGGCCGTGATCTCGCCGTTCCTGATGCGGTTCTCGATGTCCGGCAGAATCCAGTACTTGATGTGGGGCTGCATCGCGGGACCCCGATAGACCACGGTGACTCGCGCGCCGTGACGCCAAAGCTCCAGCGCCGCGATGGCGGCGGAGTTCTTGCCGCCGATCACCACGACATCGAGGCCGTAATAGGGATGGGGGTCGTTGTAGTAATGCAGAACCCTGGGCAAATCCTCGCCGGGAATCTTCATCAGGTTGGGCAGATCGTAGTAGCCCGTCGCCACCACCACCTTGCGCGTCGCATAGACGCGCTCGCGCCCGAATTCGTCCAGCGTCCGCACCTGGAAATGGAGATCTTCACCGGTCACCTGCTCCACCCGCTGGTACGCCTGCAGGTTCAGCTTGTAGAACATCGCGACTTTCCGGTAATACTCCAGCGCTTCGTTTCGCGTCGGCTTGGCGTTCGGGCTGGGGAAGGGAATATCTCCAATCTCCAGCAGCTCCGAGGTGGTAAAGAACGTCATGTGCGCCGGGTAGTGGAAGAGGGAATTGCACAGACATCCCTTGTCCACGAGCACCGACCGGAACCCTGCTCGCTGGGCCTCGATTGCGCAGGCCATTCCCGTCGGTCCCGCGCCGATCACCAGCACGTCGAACGGCTCGGCTTCGACGTGCCCGTCCGCCTGCGCAACATTACCCATGTGTACTAGCTTAGACGATGCGTTCCTGCGGTCGTTGGGCGGAAGCCCGCTCGGTGTCGTTAAACTGGAAGCAGGACAATACGATGGCTACGATCCGGCAGGAAGATTTCGTGCAGAGCGTCGCTGACGCTCTCCAGTACATCAGCTACTACCACCC
>JBAUGH010000315.1:0-5535 GCA_049679565.1 Acidobacteriaceae bacterium | reverse complement strand
GCCCAGCACCACGATCGAGAGGCGAGCAACCGCAGGCTGCGGCTCCGGCATCGCCTTGCGCCATGCGGTCTGATACTCGCCGGCGGCCGCACGCAGCGCGTCGATCTGGCCAGTGGCCCAAAGACCTGAGCTGAGCGCGTCGAGAAAACTTTGCGGCCGGGCCGCCCAGTCCGTCCGCTCCGCCGCCGCCGGAGCCTGAATCGCTGCAAAGCCACTAAGAAGCTGATTCCTGTCGCGAGGCGCGAGCGACGCGAGAAAAGCATACTGGCGGTCCAGCAGGCTGCGCTCGGCCGGAAACCGCCAGTCGCAGGAGGAAGTCTCGCGCAGGAGCAGCGCGGCAAAAACCAGAGGCAATTGCTGCAGCAGGGCCAGGTGGCCGACGGCCAGCGCACGCGCCTGCGGAGGATATCCGGCAAACGATTCCGCCCTGAGCTGGGAGGGCAGCATCAGGTCACCTCCCGGAGCGGCTTGCCGCGGGCCAGAGGCGTATCGAAGCCCAGCAACGATCCCAGGGTGGGTACCAGATCAAGCGAATCCACGGGCCGGTCGACGATGGCTCCCTGGCGAACGCCCGGGCCCAGCACCATCATCCAGGTGGTGCGGGAAAGCGCATCTCCGGTCCGGTGATGCTGGAATCCGTTGCCCCCCGCGTCCAGATCGGAATCGCGCCCGAAGTCCGGCAGGATGAACATCGTCGTGTTGTTCGCGTACTCCGGCTCCGACTGGATGGCGCTCCAGATCTCTGCGCACAGCCGGTCCGATCTTCGGATCCCCTCGATATAGAGCGAGTAAGCCCCGGAATGTGCGACATCGATGTCGTGCAGCGTGATCCACAGCAGACTGGGAGCAAGCTGCCGCATCAGTTGCCGCGCAATGTACACGGAAAGCTCGTCGGGACTGCTCAGCGTGAGCGCGTGGCGGACAAAATCACCCACGGAGATGCGGAGGATCTGATCCAGCTGCTGCAGCTCCACCTCGCTGCCGGCCAGCGGCGGTACGTAGAAAGGATCTTCGTAGTTATCGCGCAGAAGCTCGTCATAATCGCGGCCCGGAACAGCCGGCAGCGCAGCGCGGAGCAGATGCTTGGGCAGGATGACGCCGGCGCCCAGACCCTCGCCCCAGCCGCGATGATCGCTCTCCCCGATGCGATTGAAGCCGTTGCTCGGCGCCACCACCCAGGCGTCATCGGCGGGGCGCGCCAGCCCGCGGCGGAAATATTCGAAGACCGTAGGATCGCGCGGAGGCGTTTGGGCGAAGTTGTCGAAGCTCTCGTAGACGCCGGTAGCGAGGCTCGCGGTCGCGACGTAGTGCCCCAGAATGCCGCGATTCACAACCTGCGTGCAGAACGTGGACTGCGGAGCCAGCGTCCCCAGCAGATGCGGAATGTTCTCCTGCCCCTCGGGCGCAAAGGTCTCTTCGTCCCGGGCGCCGCCGCCGAAGGTCACCACCACAACTTTTTTTCTGCGCGGAAGCGCCAAAGCGCGCAGCGGAGAAAATCCGAAGAGTGCGGCCGGGGCTCCGCATCCGGCCGCCAGACGCAGGAATTCACGCCGGCTGCGACTGATGGCCTGGGCGGAGTCGCGAAGGTTGCGGAATCCCGGGGGTGCTGCCTGGGGAAATGCTGGGGACATGCTCTGCTGCCCGTTCCTGAACGATACCACTTCGCGCCGGAGCCTTGCAGGTCCGGCAAAGCCACCCCGCAAATCCTCTTGTCTTCCCGATTTCAGGAAGAGATCGTCCCGGCCGGCTGGGCCAGCGTCGCTTCGATCTCCTCGAGGGTCTGGCCCTTGGTTTCCGGCACAAAGCGGGCGACGAAAAGGAACCCGATCAGGCAAATGATTCCATAGCTCAGAAACACCCCGTCCGATCCTGCCCAGTCGCGCAGAAGCGGAAAGGTATAAGTGAGCAGGAACGAAGCTGTCCACAGCGCGCAGACGGCGAGTGAGACCCCGTGCGCGCGCACCCGGTTGGGAAAAATTTCAGAAATCAGCACCCACGTGATCGGGGCAACGGTCATGGAGTAGCAAGCGATGGCGCTCAGCGTCAGCGCCAGCACCGCCACCGGCGGCCATGCCGCACGATACGCGAGCGCGCACAGCAGATGCGAAACCCCGATGCCAACGCAGCCGTAGAGCATCAGGCGGCGCCGCCCCACACGGTCGACCAGCAGCATGGCGACAATCGTGAAGACCAGGTTGATAGCCCCGGTGATCACGATGTCGAGGAAGATCTGGTTTGCGCCGTACCCGGCGCTCCGATAGACCGTGCCCGCGTAATTGAAGAGCACATTGATGCCGGTCCATTGCTGCAGGACCGCCAGACCGATGCCCACCAGCAGCATCCGGCGCACCCCCGGACCCAAAAGCTCCCGCCAGGTCGAACGATTCGCGCCCTCGAGCGCCAGCGCCCTCTCGATGGACGCCAGCTCCCCTGCGGCATAGCCGGCTCCGCCGATGCGCTCCAGTACATCCCGCGCCTGCCGTTCGCGGCCGCGCGTCAGCAGCCAGCGCGGGCTCTCCGGGAGAAACAGCGATGCCACCGTAAAGACCAGCGCAGGAGCTGTCACAGCGATGAACATCCAGCGCCACCCGGACTGCACGTTCCAGGAGTGGAAGATCTGTACCGCGGTCAGGGCGGCGGGAACCGGCTGGGCGATGCGCCAGTTCACGATCTGCGCCAGCAGGATGCCGACGACGATCGCAAACTGGTTCAGGCTCACCAGCCGGCCCCGCGTGGCTGCCGGGCTGATTTCCGCAATGTACAGCGGAGAGACGTTCGAGCTCAGGCCAATCGCGATTCCGCCGCAGATGCGCCACCCGACAAACGCGTCGAACGAGCCCGCCCATCCGGTCAGCAGGGACGAGACCGCGAAGAGCACGGCCGACGCAAGCAGGACTCGGCGGCGCCCATAGCGATCCGCAAAACTGCCGGCGATCAGCGAGCCCACCAGGCAGCCCACCAGAGCGCAGCTGTTGGCCCAGCCCACGACGGCCGGCGACTTCAGATGAAAGAAGACTTCGTAGAACTGGCGCGCGCCGCCGATGACCACCCAGTCGTAGCCGAACAGCAGTCCCCCCAGCGCCGCGACCGCCGCAATCCCCCACACATAGGTCGAGTGCTCCGCTGGGGCCCCTGGCAGATCCTGCGGCGGAGCGCTGTGCATCGATCAGCCTTCCTGCGCCCGCAGCAGGTCGATGGCGCCGGGATGATTGCGATCGATGCTCAGAACCTGGCGCAGCCGCTGGGTCGCCTGGCCGGCTGCACCCAGCCCGAGCAGAGCCTGAGCTTCCAGGAATGACGCCTCGATGGTCTGGCGTTCCTTCAGATCCTCATCGAAGAGAAGCACGGCCGGAAGCGACGTGGCGAAGTAGTCGATCACCGGCGTCTGCTGCAGCAGTTCGAGGGCGTAGTCCTGGATCCTGTGAAACAGCTCCACCGCCTCCTGCTCGCGCCCCACTCGGCGCAGCGCGAGCGCGCTCCAGTACGTGACGTCGGAAATGGGCTGCACCTGCATCTGCCGGAAATCTCCCTGCGCCCGCGCAGCGCGCTCCAGATGCGCCGCTGCTTCGGACGGATCGCCGCCCTGCTCGCTGGCGACCCCCATCCAATAATCCAGGAAGCTCAGGTTCACAAGCAAATGATGCGCCTCACCCAGGCTGTGCGGCGGGTTGCAGGCGGAACGAAGGTACGCGAGAGCCCCCTGCGCATCGCCCGCCAACAGCGCTCTCTGCGCGACGAGAACGCTGGCGCGCACGAACTGCGCCAGCACCAGGCCTTCGCCGCCCTCCCAGGGCTGGAAGGGACGCGACAGCAGGAGAGCCAGCGCCCGCTCCGGCTGGCCGACGCTGTTATGCAGCGTTGCCAGCTCGACCGAGAGATCGTCGCGCCGCTCGACCAGGTTGCGATTCTCTTCGAGCGCCGCGAGACGGCGTTCCGGCGGCTCTCCCGTGCGTTTGGCAAGCTGATCCTGCTCATACAGGATGCGGGCGGCGTCGGGCGCCGCTTTGCGGGCGCGGGCAAACGCATCGCGAGCGAGCGCTGCATCGTGCACAACGTTGTAGTAGCCGAAGCCAAGGTTCCGCCACGCCGTGGAGAATTCAGGATCGAGTTCGATCGCGCGCTCCCACATCGCGATGCCTTCCCTGTGGCGCTTCCGGTCGTACAGCAGATTTCCCAGATAATACGGGGCGCGCGCATCCTGCGGGTTGCGGCGGATCGCCTCCTCCAGCACCATCATTTCGTCGAGCCGGCTGGGAAAAACGTAGTCGGCATCGGCAGCCGCCGCCTGGCGCAGAGCCGCCGCGCTTTCCTCTTCGCGTCCCATCTGCTGCAGGACGTATGCCTGGACGTAGAGGAGCATCGCTCCATCCTTCGCGCCGGCGTCAGGCACGGCGGCGATCCCCAGAGCTTCCTCCCACAGCCCCGCGTGCAGGAAAACGAACGCCAGGTCGAGACGCTCCTGCCCCTCCGCTGGTTTCTCATCGGTTGCGAGATACATGCTGAACGCGTCCAGTGGATCAAGCGCCCGGGTTTCGCGCAGCAGCGCCTCCGCTTCGGAAATCCGGCCGAGTCTGCGCAGCACCAGCGTCTTCAGATTGCGCGCGTTCAGGTTCTCCGTATCGGTGCGGAGTGAGCGATCGAGATGATCGAGCGCGGTTTCCCAGTCGCCGCGCCGGCAGTCGATCTCCGCGAGTCGGTGATACGCCGGCCCGCGCCACGCGGCGTTCCAGGTGGCTTTATAGAAGGCCGCATAAGCCTCGTCGAAACGCTGCCGGAAGGCCAGGGTGC
The DNA here is from genome assembly GCA_049679565.1 of Acidobacteriaceae bacterium. GTDB lineage: Bacteria > Acidobacteriota > Terriglobia > Terriglobales > Acidobacteriaceae > Palsa-343. The sequence continues at coordinate 747 of JBAUGH010000315.1, read as the reverse complement.
GCCCAAGGTTGTAGAACGGCTCGCCATCCGGCGGATTAGGATTCCGCCTGGTCAGCCGGGCGATGGCGATGCGGAGGTGCTCCTCGGCAGCCGCTAACTCGCCTCTCCGCAGATGCCAGCGGCCCAGCGCATGACGCGCCCGGCTGTCTTCCGGATCGCGCCGGATCGCTTCCTCCCAATACCCCTCCGGAGAGCGCGTGGGATGGCGGTATTGCTCCAGATGCAGGCCGATGAGGAATAGTTCATCGTTGCTTTCTGTCTCTGCGGGCGGTGGAGGCTCCGTCGCCACCGCCGGCGGCTCGGTTGGTTCAATCTCGGCCGGCGCATAGCGCAGCAGAACCCGTCCGCCCTGCTCCAGAATCACCTCGCAGCTGGCCGCCGCTCCCGGAAAGCTGTGGCGGAGGGGAGATTCCGGCGCCAGATCGCCGCGCCAGTTACCGCAGCTCTTGCCGTCTGCGCGCAGGGTAATGCTGCTGTCCGGCCGCGCGCTCGTCACCTGAAGATGAATCGTCACGCGATCCGCCTCCGGCTGCACCCGTAGAGCCGCTTCCGGATTCGCCGCGTCCGGAACTCCGATTTCGCGAATCGGATACCACCATTGCCGGAAGCTTTTGGTCTCTCCGGGCGCCAGAAAGGAAAAGTCCGGCTGATTATCCGTGTAGAAACCAACCATCAGCTCGACATACGGACCATCCGAGTCGGTCAGGCTGCGATCCCACGCGTAGCCGAATTCGTGATTCCCCCAGG
>JBAUGH010000314.1:0-8376 GCA_049679565.1 Acidobacteriaceae bacterium | reverse complement strand
GCCGTTATCGGCCAGCGCAGCTTCCAGCCGCCGCACCCGTTCGCGCAGCTCGGCCACTTCTTCAGCAAGATCCCGCGCAGCGTCCCGATCCATTGCAGCCCAATCTACACCGCCCGCCGTCGCGATTCCACCAGGATTCCCGCGGGCCCATCTCCGTAAAAAAAAGGAGCCGGTCTCCCGGCTCCAGTGCACCCGTCAGGTCAGGTTTTAATACAGCAGCTTCAGTCCGAACTGAATGATGCGCGGCTCGAAGGTGCTCGAAATCTGCCCGCCGCTGCTGGGGACGCCGCCCGAAATCGCGCTTAGTCCGGGTGTCGCGCCTGTGCTCAGCGTCGCGGTCGTCGTGCCCTGCGTCCCGTTGATCGTGCTCGGCGTGTACATGTTGGCGTGATTGAAGACGTTGTAGAACTCTGCGCGGAATTCCACCTTCATGTTCTCCACCGGCAGGTTGAAGTGCTTGTTCAGGTCCAGGTCCGTCTCGTAGAACGGCGGCGTCCGCCCGGGGTTCCGCGATGCGTTGCCGAACGGGCTCAGCGCATTGCCCGCCGCGTCCTTCACCGGGGGCAGCACAAACGCGTTGTAGTTGATGTAGTTCACGTACCCGGTGTTGGCCGCGCGCGAGCCGAGCCCCTGCGTCACTTTCGTTCCCGGCACACGATCCGGCCGGTACTCGTTGGCGCCACGGTAGGTCGCCGAAATCTGCTGCGACACCTGCTGCGCGGTATTCGGCGTGTAGGTCAGGTTAAACGGCGTGCCCGCCTGCATCGTGTTAATCGCGCTGACCTGCCATCCACCCAGCACTGCATTCTCCGCGCCGTTGATGCCCGACCCGAAATGCCTGCCTTTCCCAAACGGCAGCTCGTAGATCAGGCTGGTCACGTTCGAGAGGGGCAGATTGTAGTCCGACTGCGCGTAGTCGCCCGCGATGTTGTACGCATTCTGCGGAGACGGCGTATTGCCTTCGAGCGAGGCGCTGGCGTTGTCCAGCGAGTGCTCCCACGTGAAGGAGTTGAGCAGCGTCAGCCCGGCAAGCCCGCGCTGTTCGTAGCGCACCTCGAGCGCGTTGTAGTTCGACCAGAACTCGTTCAGCGCCTCGGTGATGTCGCTGGGCCAGTTGGTGAAGGGCCGCGCAAACCCATTTGCCGGATTCTTCTGGTTGCCGTTTAAGAACCCCTGCAGGTGCAGCCCGTGGTTGCCCACATAGGCAACGTCCAGCAGTGTATTGCGCGCCAGTTGCTGCTGCACGCTCAGGAAGTAGTTCTCCACATAGCTGTCCGGAGTGTTCTTCGGCACCCAGGTGATGTTGTCGGTTGCCGGGTTGAACGCCGTTACCAGGCCCGAAGGGAAGCCCTGGCTCGATGCCGCGTAGCAGCTCGGGGTCGTCGATCCGGTGGCGATAATCTGCGCGGGCAGCGGCGTCGAGCACTGATCCGTGGTCGTCGGCTTGATCTGCGTCACTACCGCGAACTGCGCCTGGGGAGCGTTGATCGCCAGAATGTCGCCCGATCCGGCGCGCGTGTAATGCACGTAGCCGGTGCCGAATCCGCCCCGAATCGCCGTTTTCGATGTCGCCGCGAACGCGAAACCCACCCGCGGCATAAAGTCATCGAGCTGCGGATTCATCAGCGTGCTCCCATACACGCCGCCCGGATTGACGACCGTGATCCCGTTGCCCGTGGTCGCCCCCGGCGCGATCGTCAGCACCGTCTGCGACGCCGGATCCCAGTTCGAGATGTAGTTCTTCCACTCCGAATACGGCGAACCGTACTCCCACCGCAGTCCCAGATTCAGCGTCAGCTTCGGCGCCACCTTCCAGTCGTCCTGCGCATAAGCGCTGTCCAGGGTCTGCCGCAGGTGCACCACGAAGTAGTTTGCCAGCTGATAACTGCTGGTTGTGCCGAACAGGAAATCCGCCCAGTAGGTGTCGGCCTGCGCCGTCGTCGGAGCTGCCGCGCCAGAGGCCGTCGTCGCGCAGTTCCCCGAGATCGCCGCGTCGCACAGGCTGTAGCCGCCGCCGTACGTCCACGAGCCGTACAGCGGATTGTTGTCGTTCACCGCCATCCAGACGTGTTCGTACTCATAGCCGAATTTCAGGGAGTGATTGCCCTTCACCCAGGTGAAGTTCACCTTGGGATCGAGCAGCGCCGGATTCTGCCACTGGGGATTCGTACTCTGCCGCCCGAAGCCGGTGAAGTTCGTGATCCCCACCGACGGCAATCCGCCCGCCACCACCGGATTCGACGGCAGCCCCGGAATCGTAAAGTCGTTCTGCCCGATCGAGAGCGTGTACTTCCCGGCCTTCGTCCGCGAGATTCCCAGCCGCGCATCCAGAACCTTGTTTGAGCCGAACAAATACGTGTTGCCCAGCGCCACCTGCTGGTCCAGGATGCGGATCGTTCCGTTGGTCTGCCCGTCCAGCGGCAGCGGAATCGTCGGATTGTTCACCCCCGTCTCTTTGCGGTCGCTGATGCGCACGAACCAGGAGCTGTTCGCGCTCTGCTGATAATCCAGCCGCAGATCGCCCTTGTCCGAATCGTCCGTGAACGGCGCCTCCACGGAGTAATCGTCCGAATTCAGCCCGGTCGTCGCCAGCCCCGCGACGGGCAGAGAAATCTTCTTGAAATAATTCACGATCTGCAGCGACAGCGGATCGAATGCGCTGGTTGGAATCGCTGTGCCCGCCGCATAGGTCGTCCCGGTCAGCGGATTCCGCACCGGAACCACCAGAGTTCCGTTCAGCTCGTTCTGGGTCGGCAGCGTCCCCGCGGTGATCGGCGTCAGCGTCTGCCGGAACCCTTCGTAGTCCAGAAAGAAAAACAGCCGGTCCTTCAGGATCGGGCCGCCGAAGTTCATCCCAAACTGGTTGCGGTTGAACGCCGGCTTTTTGAACGGCACGCTGCTGCCGTCTCCGCCCACCAGCGTCGGCTTGAAGAAACCCGCCGCATTCAGGTCCGTATTGCGCAGAAACTCGTACAGCGTTCCATGGAAACTGTTCGTCCCGCTTTCCGAAGCCACGTTGACGGTCGCACCCGAGGAGCGCCCATATTCGGCGTTCTCATTGTTGGTCACCACATCCAGCTGCGCCACCGAATCCGGCGGGATGGCGATGATCTGGTTGTCGAAGCCCTGGTTGCTTTCGCCGTAAGCGTTGTTGTCCATGCCGTCCAGCAGAAAGTTGTTGAACATGCTCCGCTGGCCGTTCACGTTGTAGGCGCCTTCGCGCACGAGGCTCGAGATCGAGCTGGTCGTCGCCGCCGTCGGCGCCTGCCGCACGCCCGTCACCCCCGCGAGCAGATCCGAAAAGTTGCGGCTCACCAGCGGCAGCGCCTCGCTCTGGTAATTCGTAATGTTCTGCCCGCGCTGGCTCGAATCCGTCTCCAGCTGCAGCGCCACATCGCTCACTTCCACGGTCTGCTGGGTGGAACCAGGCACCAGCTTCAGGTCGATGTGCTGCCGGTTGCCCACCGAAACCAGGATGTTCTGCGCCACCGCCTGGGCGAAACCCTTCGCCGTCGCGGTAATCGTATAAACACCGGTCCGCAGGGACGGGAACTCGTAGTCGCCCGTTGCTGTGGTGGTTGCCTTCGTCGTGATGCCGGTGGCCGTGTTCGTCGCGGTTACGCCCGCTCCGGTCACGACCGCGCCGCTCGAATCGTGGATCGTTCCTACCAGGCTGCCGTCGTCGTATTGAGCAAACGCCAGGCTGGAAAACACCAGGAAAAGGCCTGCCAGAAAAAAGGGGAAAAATGTCTCGTATCGTCTCTTCATGCCCCAAAAGCTAAGGCACCGTAGGCGAACGCCCGATGAATGCTGTGCAAATGCATCATGAATCTGTCATGTTCGTGTGTAAAATCATGCCGACATGGATTCCGGGCCCGCGACCGCTCCCCGACGCGTCCTCGCCGTCGACGACGACCCTATCAGCCTGGCCGTCACCGCCGTGCTGCTGGAAGCTGAGGGCTGCCTCGTGCTGCAGGCCGAGAGCGGCGAGCAGGCGCTCGATCTCGCCAAGACCAATCTCTTCGACTGCATCCTGGCCGACCTGCGCATGCCCGGCCTGGCCAGCACCGAGCTGGCCCGCTCGCTGCGCCAGGCTGCCCCCCACGCGGTCCTGGTCGCCATGAGCGCCACCCCTCCGCCGCAACTCGAGGGCTACGACGCCGTGCTCAGCAAGCCGCTCTCCTCCGACCGGCTCCGCGCCGTCCTCGTCCCGCGTCTGTCCCCGCAGCCCCCTGACCCCGACTCGGACCCCAACCGCGACGCGGTCATCGACGCCGCCATCTTCAAACGCCTTCGCCAGGCGATCCGCCCCGAAGGCCTCGAAGAAATCTTCACCGTCTTCGTCAGCGACACCATGGAGCGGCTCAAAGCCATGCGCCGCGCCGATCCGGAAACCATCCGCCGCGAGGCCCACACCATCAAGGGAGGCGCCGCCATGCTGGGCGCTTTGCAGGTCGCCCGGGCCGCAGCCGCGGTGGAAACGGGTATTGACGATCCTGATGATCGCAGGCGCAAACTCTATGAGATAGAAGATCATTGCCGCCACGCGGAGCTTATTCTCAAGCAGAGGCTGAAAACATGACCACTCCAGCCAGGTCCACCCGCCCGTCGCCGTCCGCTGCCCGGCCGGCGAAGCCCACATCGTCCCCGGCCATTCGCATCCTGCTCGCCGACGACCATCCCGTCATCCGCATCGGCGTTCGCAACATGCTGCAGAGCGAGCCCGGCCTCGAAGTGGTGGGCGAATGCGCTGACGGCGATGAGGCCATCACTCAGACCCTCGAGCTGCTCCCCGACATCCTGCTGCTGGATGTCTACATGCCGCGCCTGCCCGGCATCGAGGCCATGCGCGCCATCATGAACGGCTCGCCTTCGGTCAAGATCATCCTTCTTACCAGCACCATCAGCACCCAGCAGGTCATCGAGGCTCTGCAGATCGGCGCCCGCGGCATCGTCATCAAAGACGCCGTCGCCGAGCACGTCACCGCCGCCATCCGCGCCGTCTCCGGCGGCGATTACTGGATCGGCGGACGCCGCGTCGTCAACCTCGTGGGCGCGCTCCACGAGCTTATGCAGCAGGCCGCCGTGCCGGATCGCAAAACCTTCGGCCTTACCCCCCGCGAGATGGAGGTGGTGGGCTGCATCGTCGAAGGCTGCTCCAACCGCGATATCGCCAAGCAGTTCGGCCTGAGCGAAGAAACGGTGAAACGCCACCTCTCCAACATCTTCGACAAGACCGGCGTCTCCACCCGCCTCGAGCTGGCCATGTTCGCCATCGCGCACCACCTGGTGGCCACCGAACGCTGACTTTCTCTCTCCCGGCGGAGCACCGCCAGGCCTCTGTCCCGGCCCCGGTGTGCGTTCTGTCACAGCCCTCCCCTCCGCTTCTCCCTATCGTCAAAGAAATGCGGCGGCTAGAATTGAATTGCCGTAGAGAAGGGGATTCCTGGCAGCATGCAACCTGAGGCAACCGAAGCACTCGAGAGCACTCGCACCCCCTGGACCCGGAATAATCCGTACACCGCCACCGTTCTCGAGAACCGCCTGCTCACCGGCCGCGGCTCCGAGAAGGAAACCCGCCACATCGAGCTCGACCTCGGCGACTCCGGCATCCGCTACCTGCCTGGCGACTCGGCCGGCATTCTCCCGGTCAACACCTGCGACGCCGTCAACCTTGTCCTCGATCGCCTGCAGTTCAGCGGCGACGAGCCGGTGAACGACTTCTACGGCAAGCCCACCACCGTGCGCGAAGCCCTCACCTCCTGGCTCATGATCGGCAAGCTCTCCACTTCCACCCTCCGCGGCTGGGCCAAACTCACCAATCACCCCGAGCTCACCGATCTCGCCCTCCCCGCCAACAAAGAAAAGATGGAAGCCTGGCTGTGGGGCCGCGAATTCCTCGACCTGCTCGACCACTGCCCCGCGAAGCTCGAAGATCCGCAGCAGCTGTTCAAGCTGCTCCCCCGGCTCGCTCCGCGCCTCTATTCCATCTCCTCGAGCCAGGCGCTGCATCCTGGCCAGGTCGATCTCTCCGTTCGCGTGGTCAAATACGAGAGCCACGGCCGCGCTCGCGAAGGCGTCTGCTCCTCGCACATCGGCGAGCGCACGCCCAAAGGCGGAACCCTCCCCATCTTCATCCACTCCAACCAGTTCTTCCGCCTGCCCGCCGACCCCGCCGTGCCCGTCATCATGGTCGGCCCCGGCACCGGCGTCGCCCCCTTCCGCGCCTATCTGGAGCACAAGCAGGCCGGCTGCGGCACATGGCCCATGTGGCTCTTCTTCGGCGATCAGCGCATCGACCAGGACTTCCTCTACCGCGAGGAATTCGAGGCCTGGGTTGCCAACGGTCTGCTGCAGCGCCTCGACCTCGCCTTCTCCCGCGATCAGCCGCAGAAGATCTACGTGCAGCAGCGCATCCGCGAAAACTCCGCCGAGCTCTTTCGCTGGCTGGAGCAGGGGGCCTACTTCTATGTCTGCGGCGATTCCAAACGCATGGCGCCTGACGTCGAGGCCGCGCTGCTCGAATCCATCGCCGCCCACTCCGGGCAGGGCCCCGAATACGCCCAGGAATATCTTGCCGAAATGAAGAAACAGAAGCGCTACCTGCGCGACGTGTACTGAGGCCTGGTTTAAACCGCTGCTCCCTCCGCGGCCGCCGCCATACCATCCACTCCGCGCGCGGCCCCTCCGCCTCGATGGCAAAGGGTCAGCACCGTCACATCGTCATCCTGCCCAAACCGCACTGCCGCTTCCGCGATGTCCCCCGCGTTGGGATGCGCCAACACCAGTTCCGCCACCCGCGCAAAGCCGAACAGCTCGCCCGCCGCATTCCGCGCCTCCGGCAGGCCATCGGTATAGAGCGTCAGCCGATCGCCCGCCTCCAGGCGGACGGTGATTTCCTCGTACTCCGCCTCCGGGCTCAGTCCCAGCGGCAGCGTGCCCGGCAGCTCCAGTTCCTGGCCGTTCAGAAACGGCGCCAGGTGCCCGGCGTTGGCCATCGCACAGGCTCCGTCCGCCTCCAGCCGCACCGCCACGCAGGTCGCGAAGCCGTCCTTGAGCCGCCCCAGCAGCCGCCGGTTGAGTCCCGCCAGAATCTCCGCCGGATCGCTGGTCGTTTCCACCAGGCTTCGCAGCGCCCCCACAATCAGCGACACTGTCATGGCGGCCTTCAATCCCTTGCCGCTCACGTCGCCCACGATCGCCAGCGCGCCATGACCGGCGAGCGGAATCACCTGGAAGAAATCCCCGCCCACCTCCTGCGCCGGCCGGTACGCGCTGGTCACCGTGTACCCCGGCACCTCGGGCAGCGATTCCGGCACCAGCACCTGCTGCAGTTCCTGCGCGTTGCGGAACTCCTCGTTCAGCCGGGTCTGTTCCTCCCGCTGTTCCGTTTCGTAGCCCCAGACGGCATAGACAACGGCCGCCAGCAGCAGGGTGTCTGCCAGAGTGGTTAGAGTGAATGCGTTGCCCGCGACGGTGAACAGCGGTGTTGTGACCAGGCCGGCCGCGTTCCAATGGGTCCAGCGGCTCCCGGCATTTCCCCAGTCCCCGACCGCCTGCACGACGTCCACCAGCGTGGCCGCGATGGCCAGCAGCCAGCGGGCCGCGTCCAGCCTGCGGCGCAGGGCGAAGGCCACCAGCACCAGCACCCAGGTCTCCACCAGCAGCGAGGGGAGGGTCAATCCGATATCCAGCCGCAGAAAGAGGTGGGCCGGCCAGGTGGTCCATGGGAAGAGCTGGAGGGCCCCATCGCCGAAATTCCCCAGCAGGGCCACGGCCGTCATCCACAGGGTCCAGCGCACCAGCCGCGGATCATCCCGCAGGCGCAGCAGGTAGAGCAGCAGGAACCACAGGGAGACATCTTCCACGCACACCACGGGCGCAATCAGCCCGTAGCTCGCGCGGAAGCTCATCAGCCCCGGCACGTTGAAGGGCACCAGCAGGACGGCATGGGTGGTGTAGATGGCCAGCCAGAAGAGCATCCACTGGCGGCGGTCTCGCAGCCACGCCAGCAGCGCCAGCAGGGCAACCAGACCCTCGACCAGCGCCAGACCGAGTTCGTACAGGCTGCTTTCCAGCCACACCGCCTTTTCCCGGCCCAACTGATCGCGGATTGCCTTTGCGCTGCCGATCTCCGGCACGGCGGTCAGGCCACCGACATTCTCGCCGCTGAAGAAGACATAGGGAGCCACCCATACGCGGATCGCCAGCACGGCGGTCCTGGGCTGGGTTCCGGCTGATCCCAGATCGAACGCGAAGGGAAGCGAAGAGCCGCCGAAGGCGCCTTCATACCACACGGGCCTGGGTGGGATCCTGCCGTAACTGCCCACCAGCCGGCCATTCCAGTAGACCTGTGCGGCATCTTCGAGACCGGCC
>JBAUGH010000313.1:0-1521 GCA_049679565.1 Acidobacteriaceae bacterium | reverse complement strand
CGCCAAAGGTCGCCTGCTCCAGGAAGCGCGAAGCGTCTTCCGGGCTCACCACCGGCACCGGAGGATCGCCCTGCACGGAAGCCACCAGGTCCGCCGATGCCGCCGGACCGGGATCCGGATTCATCACCTGCAAGTCGAAATTGCCCGGCTCGGTCAGCGTCAGGGTAGCCGTCAGTTGCCCACCGCTGTTGAACGTCGTCGGCGTCGGCGCGCCGTTCATCAGTACCTGCGCTCCGGAGATGAACTTCTGTCCCTGGACCACCACCGTCGCCGTGCCGGCGGTGAACGACATCGGATTCGCCGACGTCAGGATGGGAATCGGATTTAGTACCGAGATGTTCTGACTGATGGAGACGGCCGTGTTATCTACGCTCGTTATCGTCAGCTGGACGACGTTATTCGGCGTCGGCACCACGGCCGGTGCGGTATACGTGATCGACCCGTCGGTATTGACGACCACCGTCCCCACCTGCGCATTGCCGCCGGCGATGCTGTTCACCTGCAAAGAGACGCCGGTGTTCGCCGTCCCGGTGATCTGCAATCCCAGCTGCAGCGCGTTGTTCACGCGCACATCGGTGCCGTCATTGGTCTGCAGGGTCAGGACCACGTGGCCTGGCCCGATGGTGATGGGAACGTTGGGCGCGGCCGCTGATCCAGGGTCGGGATTGCTCACCGTCAACGGATAGGTTCCGGGAGCGGGCCCGGAAATGGACGCAACCAGCTGGCCGCCCGAGATATAGGTGGTCGGCACCGCGACGCCGTTCCATAGAATCTGCGCTCCATAGACGAACTGCGAGCCGTTCACCGCTACGGTTGTCGGCGTGTCTTCGGCAAATCCCGAGGGCGTGACACTGCTGATCACCGGAATCGGATTCAGCACGCTGAGTACGAGCGAGCCCGGCGCGTGACTGGGATAACCGGGGGCCACGCTGGTCACTGTCACCGTGTTGGGGGTGGGGACAACCGCGGGCGCAGTGTAGAGACCCTGGCTGTTGATGGTCCCTACTTCGGCATTGCCTCCCGCAATCCCGTTCACCGAATACGCCAGCTCGACTCCGGTCACATTCTCCGGGGCGGTGATCTGCATTTGCTGGTTGATCCGGATCGTATTTGCCGATGCCGCCAGCCCGGTGAAGTTGCCGAGGGTTCCTGAGGTAACGCCACAGCTGGTTGTGAAAAGGGTAGCTGCGAAACAAACGGCCAGAGTGAGCGTGAAGGCAGTGGAGCTCACGCGTGCGAATCGTGCGTGCACGGATCCTCCTGGATGGGGGCGCCAGTTGAGAGCCGAGGAGCTTTACGGGCGGAAGTTGTCCGCAAAGCGTATCCCGCCGGTCAATCGCACTTCAAGGCTTTTCTTGCCGGATCCTCCCCGAACCTCTGCCACTTAAGTGGAGTAGGCCTGCGGCCTCGCTGTCCGCTACCATCAGGGGTTTTTCTATGCCGAAGACCGCGGACTCGCAAAATCGGCGCGCAGCACCCCGTCGGTTGGCGCTACTTTGCCAGATGCGTGAGGAAGAAATC
>JBAUGH010000312.1:0-3192 GCA_049679565.1 Acidobacteriaceae bacterium | reverse complement strand
ATTTGGCCGCGGTCCCGGCGCCGGCATGCACTCCTGCCCCGCTGGCGCGCCCAGCCGCGGAGCGCTCTGGCTCACGGCTTCCACGTCGAAGACCAGCTCTGCTTTGGGTGGAATGGGCCCCCGCCCGGCCTCGCCGTACGCCAGCTCATAGGGAATGAACAGCCGCCGCTGTCCCCCGATATGCATGCCCTCGAAGCCGGTGTCCCACCCGGCTATCACATGGTGGCTGCCGTAGAGGAAGGCGATCGGCTCTCCGCCGGGATGGTCGTGCGACGAGTCGAACTTCGTTCCGTCGGTCAGCCAGCCGGTGTACTGGACGCTCAGGCACATGTGCTGTTCGACCGGCGGGCCGGACCCGGCCTTCGTCTCCACGTAGTCGAGGGAGAAGGTCTTCGCGCCTTCGCCCAGCTCGTCGCGGACCGCCGGGCTGACCAGCGGAGAGGCGTAGTCGAGCTTCAGCGACGGGATCTGAGTTACCGTGTAGAGCGCTTTCGCGCACGGCGCCCCGGCGGACAGCGCCGGAATCTTCGCCGAAACCTCAGGGGCGGCAACGCACCCGCCGGCCGCATGGCGCTCGGTCGTTCCCGAAGGATGATGGGGAGGGGTGTGGGTTTGGGCCGCCAGCGGGAGCGCCGCTGCGGCAGCCAGAGTCAAAAGCGAAAGGCTGGTACGGAAGGAATGAGTCATTGCTCCCCAGTGTATGCAAAATCAGCCGCACACATCGAGTGCCGGTTCGCGCAGAACCCCGCACGCCCCGGGGGGGCCCGGTATCCAGAGCGCCGGTGCGGCTGCCCTGGATCGACCAGGCGGACTCCCCCCGCAGTTCTTTCCCGACGATCAGACCGGCAGCAGCACGCGGCGCCGGGACATGGGCATCGTCAGCCGGGCGAATCCGCTGAACAGAATGCTGATTCCCACCAGAGTCCCGATGGCCCAGACCGAACTGCTCGGCCAGTGAAAGAAAATCAGCGCGGCCAGCACCAGCGAGACAATTCCATCCACGAGATACCATGCGGCCCCGGACAAATGCCGCAGGGCGAAGAACGCGCCCAGTTCGAACACTCCTTCGGCGGCGATGTAGAAGACAAGCACGAGGGTGAGCGCGACCACTCCGCCGACCGGATGCAGGAGCACGTAAAAGCCGCCAAACAGGTACACGGCTGCGATCAGAACCTGCCAGAGAATGGCGCCGGCTCCGCGCTCCGACCATGCATAGATAAGGTGTCCGAAGCCTGCGATGATGATGAGCCAGCCCAGCAGTACCGTAACTGCGAGTCCGGCGAAAAAGGGCGCGGCGATGGCCAGCAGCCCGAGGATAATCAGCAAAATGCTGATCGTAATCGACCATCCTGTTGGATGAACGGGAGCAGCAGCAGCGGTTCCCATGATCACCTCCACCGCATTGCGCGGAGAACTGGGCCCGGTGGCAAGAATTATCCCACGGAATGAGGGGCAGGAACCCGCGCGCGGACCCGGCATGAAAAGCGGAGCCGGCGGAGCCGATCTCGGCGCTACCGCTTCACCGGGTCGACCGCATCGAGACCATCCCGATCGAGACCATCCCGATCGAGACCATCGAAGATGTGGCCCATCTTTTCCTGTTTGACCCGCAAATACTGCTCGAAGCTTTCCTGGGCCGGCACCTCTGCCGAGACGCGCTCCACCACGCGCACACCGGCCGCCTCGAGCGCGGCTACTTTGTCGGGGTTGTTGGTGATGAGCCGGACGGCCTCGACGCCCATGGCGCGGAGCATGGCAGCGGGCATCTCGAACCCGCGGCAGTCCGCGTCGAAGCCGAGCCTGAGGTTTGCCTCGACCGTATCCAGGCCCTGATCCTGCAGCTCGTAAGCGCGAAGCTTGGCCATGAGCCCGATCCCGCGGCCCTCCTGCTGTTCGTAGAGGAGAATCCCGGCGCCCGCCTCGCCGATCTTTTTGAGCGCCAGCTCCAGCTGCAGCCGGCAGTCGCAGCGCAGCGAGTGGAACACGTCCCCGGTGAGGCACTGCGAGTGGATCCGCACCAGCGGAGGCTGGCTGTGCACATCCCCCATCACCAGGGCGACGGCCTCTTCCTTCTCCGCCAGCGGCGCGCATCCCTCCCGGCCGCTCTCCGCGATCTCTCCCTCGAAGCCCAGGATGCGAAAATGCCCCCACCGGGTGGGAAAATCCGCATCGGCCACCCTGCGCACGGAAACCATCGCCATATTCCGATTATAGAAGTCGAACTCCACCGGCCGTTGGCGGCCTGTCGTTTTCCCCGAACGCAGTTCGCGGCAGGCTGTACGCTGGACTCGTGCTCGAATCGCGTCTCATCCTGATCACCCTGCTCATCTAGCTGGGTGTCGCGGCGGCGGTTTCGGCCGCGCTCGCGCGTTCCCGCACCTTCAAGGGTCTGCTGTTCCGCGAAGACCGCACGCTGGTCCAGACTCTCGCGCTGCTGGCCTTCATCTGCATTCCGCTGGGCCTCGGCGTCTGGGTGCGCGTCACCGTCTCCAACTTCTATGCCGCCGACATCTCCTTCGAGACCACCATCCTCATCGGCATCCTCATCGGCCCCGGGGCGGCCCTCATCGGCGCTTCGGTGTTCTCGCTCCCCGCGGTTTTTCACCGCGAGTATCTCACCCTGCCCTTCCTCGTCGCGGTCGCCCTGATTGCCGGGATTTACGGCCGCTTCGCAGAAAAGGAAGAAGTCTGGTCCTTCTCTCCGTTCGTCGATCTCAGCCTCTACCGCTGGGTCCGCCGGACTCTGCTCCGCCCCCGCTTCGACCGCCAGATCCTCCTGCTCCTGCTCATCGTTGCCATGGAGATCCTGCGCGAGTTCCTCGCCCGCCTTTATCCCGGCCGCCTTTTTGCTCTCGTCTCTAACGCCTGGGTCATTCGTTTGGCGGTCTGGGCCTGCGCGGCCATGGTGGTCGGCATCCCGCTCAAGATCTGGAACGCGATCCGCATCGAGCAGTCGCTTGAGGAACAGAAGCGTCTGCTGCTCGAAGCCCGCCTTGACGCCCTGCAGCGCCAGATCAACCCTCACTTCCTCTTCAATACCCTCAACTCCATCGCCTCGCTGGTCCGCTTCCGCCCGGAGCAGGCCCGCGAGCTCATCGTCAAGCTGGCCAACATCCTGCGCAAGATGCTCCAGGAGCACGACGCCTTTGTCCCGTTTCGCGACGAACTCGACACCACCGATGACTACCTCTC
>JBAUGH010000311.1:0-3151 GCA_049679565.1 Acidobacteriaceae bacterium | reverse complement strand
GCGTGACGTGGCCGGCAATGACGGCGAGGGGTGTGAGGTGAAACGTCAGCGGCTGCAGCTCCGGCCCGACCTGGATGGGGCGCGAAGGAAGAGGGCGGCCGGCGATGCCGGGGCCGGACCGCATGACCGCCCCGGCAATCTGGCCGATGCTGCGATAGCCGGGCTTACGAAGGCTGACCATGTAGGTGCCCGGCGGCACATTGTCGAAGGAGAACCCGCCGGCGCCGTCGGTGAGTTGCGCGAACTCCTGGCCCAGCTCGACGAGGGCCCGGCCCAGGGGCTGCCCGGAGACCGCGTCGTCAACGCTGCCGCGAACTGTAAAGCCGGAGGCGGAGGCATTGTCCTGGGCAACGCCAGGAGACACAAAAAGGACCGCAAAGAGCGCTGCCGCAGCGAATCGGCAGGAAGTGTGGGTCAGAAATGAAGACGAGCGGCGCACGTACCTGGAGATATTGTCCAGCCTGCAGGAGAAAAAGCAAGACTGGAGTGATGGACGTCCGAATCGGGAACTGGTTACAGGCGGCCACCCGGAGCGGCGGACCGTGTGGTTTTGTGAATCGCCGGTAAAATAGAGAGGTGAGCAACGTCTTGACCGAAGAGCAGCCGGCTTCCCCGCAGAAGGCCCGCCCCAGGGTAGGGTTTATTTCTCTGGGGTGCCCCAAAAACCTGGTGGACAGCGAAGTGATGATGGGGCTGCTGGATCGCGCCGGTGCGGAGATCACAGCGGACGCCGGGTCGGCAGAGATCCTGGTGGTCAATACCTGCTCCTTCATCGACAGAGCGAAACAGGAGTCGGTGGACGCGATCCTCGAGATGGCCAGGCTGAAGACGGCCGGATCCGCCCGGAAGCTGATTGTAGCCGGATGCCTGGTGGAACGGTACCGGGACGAGATCCAGAAGAACATTCCGGAAGTGGACGCGGTGGTAGGGACCGGCGAACTGGAAGGGATTCTGGCCGCGGCCGGGATCGCCGCGCCGGCGCCCGCGACAGTTTCGCCCTTCACGATTCTTTCGGACAACGGGCATTCGAGCAAGGGAGCCGTGGAGGTTCGTCCCGGGCGCGAATCGCAGGCCGGAACCCACAAAAACGCGGCCGGGATGAATTTCCGGGCGGAGGGGGATCGGCGCGAGGAGCAGGGGCGGTTCTCACGGGCCTCGTGGGATGGGGCCGGCGTCCAGCTGCCGCAATACCTGTATGACCACACCACGCCGCGGCTGCGAGCGACCCGCGGAGCCTCGGCATACATCAAGATTGCCGAGGGGTGCGATCATCCCTGCAGCTTCTGCGTGATTCCGAATCTGCGGGGCAAGTTCCGGTCGCGGCGGTTCGAGTCGGTCGTAGCCGAGGCCGAGGCGCTGGTCGCCGATGGGGTGAGGGAGATCACCCTGATCGGCCAGGACACGACCTGCTACGGCGAGGATCTCGCGCTGAAGGACGGCCTGGCAGCGCTGCTGGACCGGCTGGCACAGGTAGACGGGCTGGTGTGGCTGCGCTTCCTGTATGCCTATCCCAACCGGATTACAGGACGCCTGCTGGAGACGATCGCGCGGCACGAGAGCATCTGCAGATATCTCGACGTGCCGCTGCAGCATGCGTCGGGGCCGGTCCTGAAGACGATGAAGCGCGGCGGCAACGCGGATATCTTTCTGAAGATGATCGAGAAGGTGCGCCGTTCGGTGCCGGGGATCGCGCTGCGGACCTCGTTCATCGTGGGATTTCCTGGTGAGACGGACGCCGACTTCGAGGCTCTTTGCGATTTTGTCGCGGAAGCGCGCTTCGACTGGATGGGCGTGTTCGCCTACTCGGACGAGGAGGGCTCCGGCGCGTTTGGGCTGGAGAAGAAGGTGCCTGAACGGGTGATCGAGCAGCGGCGGCGCGCGCTGATGAAGCTCCAGAAGGGAATCAGCCGTCCAGCTATGCGCGCAAGGGTGGGGCGGGAGTTCGACGTGCTGGTGGAAGGCGAGTCAGCCGAGACACCGCTCCTGTGGGAAGGGCGTACGCAGTTCCATGCGCCGGAGATCGACGGTACGGTGTACATCAACGACTTCGGACCTCTGGAAGGCATCGCGCCCGGGCGGTTCTACCGCTGCGAGGTGACCGAGGCGCACGACTACGATCTGGTGGCGCGGGTGCTGGGCGAGTCGATTCTCGACGCGCCGCGCGAACTGGCAGGTACGGGAGCAACGCTGTGAGAGAGAACAAAATCCTGCGGTGCCCAACCTGCCGGATTGTGGTGACCGATCAGGATGAGAATTTTCCATTCTGCAGCGACCGATGCCGGGTGATCGATCTGGGCAAGTGGGCCAGTGGAGCTTACCGGATTTCGTCGCCGGTGCTGGATCCGGAGGTTTTGGAAGGGCTGGGCGGCGAACCGCAGACGCGTGGAGAGAATGGCGACGAGGAATGAACTGCGGCCCCCGGGGGTCCGGATTCGGGCGTCCGGAGAGGCGATACCGGTTTCACGAACGCGGTGGGCGTGGTGGACGGCCACGTTTTTCGGCGCGGGGCGGCTCAAGCCTGGGCCGGGAACCTGGGGTTCCCTCGCAGCAACGGCGATTTGGTATTTTGCGCTGAGCGGGATGCATCTTACGGACGGGGCTGCGACCCTGGTCACTCTGGCGGGCGTCGCCGCCGCGCTGGCGATTGGGATTCCAGCCGGCACCATCGTGGAGCAGGAGAGCGGGCGTGAAGATCCCGGGTTCGTGGTGATCGACGAGGTCGCGGGGCAGTGGCTGACGCTGGCCGTGGTGCCGGTCGAACCCTGGCACGCGGTGCTCGGGCTGGTGCTGTTTCGGCTGTTCGACATCACCAAGCCGTGGCCGGCGCGGCAGCTGGAGCGCCTGCGCGGCGGAACCGGTATCATGCTGGACGATGTGGCTGCCGGGGCGTACGGGCTGCTGATCATGTTAGTAATCCGGATATGGTGGTAAACGGGGGACGTTAAGCGGGAATCATGGTGCGCATTCTTAAATCCGAACCGAGCACCACGCCGAGGATCGATGCGGTATCCCCGATCGCGGCGCTGCCGGGCGGCGAGGTGGAAGTACGCGGGTCGAACCTGGGCGCGGTCGCGGTGGGCCAGGCAGGACAGAAGCCCGGCGGACCGGAGTGGCGGCGGCCCATCGCGATGCTGGGCGAGCTGGCGGCTCC
>JBAUGH010000310.1:0-2740 GCA_049679565.1 Acidobacteriaceae bacterium | reverse complement strand
GTAGGTGCCGAAGTAGGCGGGGTAGGTTTTGGGGACGCGGACGACGTGGGTGTCGCGGACGTCGGCGGCGCGGAGGATGCCGATCTTCTCAATTTCCGCGATGGCGAAGCGGGCGATCTCTTCGTCGGGCAGGTTCCAGAGCTGATCGGTTTCGTAGCAGAAGTACTCGAGGCCGATCCAGACTTTGGAGGGGTCGGCAACCATGAAGGGGCTCCAGTTATTGAAGATCTGGAGGCGGCCGACCAGGACATCGGGCTCCTGGATATAGATCCAGGTGTCTTTGAGGGGCGATCCGTCGGGCTCGGTGACGGTGAGGCGATCGACGAGCAGGCCAACAGTGATGAAGTCGCGGTAAACGAGGCCATCGGCGACAGCGCGGGTTTCCGCAGGGACGTCGACATCGAGGGCGTGGATAAGGTCGCGGACGGGCATGGTGGAGAAAACGTAGTCGGCGGGGATGGTGTGGGTGGCTCCGTGGGCGTCGGTGGCGTGGACGGAGACGACGCGATCGCCTTCGACATGGAGCTTGTGGGCGCGGAAGCCCATGCGGACTTCACCGCCTTTTTCGACGACTAAGTCAGCGACGTGTTCCCAGAGTTGGCCGGGGCCGAACTTGGGATAGAGGAATTGCTCGATGAGGGAGGTTTCGGTGTCCTTTTGAGCAATGTCGCCGGATTTTTTGCGGGAGAAGGTCTTCTTGAGGAAGTGGGCGAGGGCGGTGCGGAGAGAGAGCCCTTTGATACGCTGGGCGCCCCACTCGGCGCTGATCTGATCGCAGGGCACGCCCCAGACTTTCTCGGTGTAGGACTTGAAAAAAGTGAGATAGAGCTCGGTGCCGAAGCGGTTGATGAGGAAGTCTTCGAGGGTTTTCTCGTTGCGGCGGGGAAAGAGCTTGGCGCGGAGATAGCCGAATCCGATTTTGATCATGCGCCAGGCGCCGAGCTGGCGGACGGTGCGGCCGTTGAGCGCGATGGGGTAATCGAAGAAGCTGCGCAGGAAGTAGATGCGGCTGCGGCGCGGGCGGACGAGCATGAAGAGGTCGGGATCAGCGGGACCGGCCTCGGCGGCGTCGACCTGGCGCTGCCGGTTCTGGTAGCGGATGGTTTGCGGGCCGGCGCCATTTTCGCCGGCGGCGATAGGCATGAGCTCGGTCCACCAGTTCATGACGCGATCGGCTTTGGAGAAAAAGCGGTGGCCCCCGATGTCCATGCGGTTGCCGTTGTGGCGGATGGTGCAGGAGATGCCGCCGATGCGCTCGCCGCCTTCGAGGACGATGGGGCGAACATTGGAGCGGCGGAGGAGCTCGAGCGCGGCGGTGAGCCCGGCGGGTCCGGCGCCGATGATGACGGCGGTTTTGGGTTCCATGCTGGTCATTTGGATTTGATCGAGGGGGACTACAGGATACCAATAGTTCTTCAACATTCAATCGGACGATTTCGCGGTATGATCATGCACCGTGATCCTGTCTGAATCTGCCAGCCAGCCCTTCTGCGACCGGGGTAGAGTTCGCCAACTCAAGCTTGTTCCTGAATTTGCGATCTGACAGCGCCACGAAAGTGGAATTGTGGCGCGCGTAAGTACCATGCACCAATAAGACACCGCTAACAGGCAGTCAATCCTGACAGGACCGATCCGATGACGAACCCCACGATGCTCGCCGGAAACAGAAACCATGAGGTGAATACTCCGCCGGCGGTTGCTGCGAAGCTGTGGCCTGCGACCTCCAGCGGGCAGCTGCTGCTGATTCTGGCGCTGGCGGTGGGAACGAACACGCTGCTGGCGGTGTTTGTGGGCCGGCCATCGACGTGGGGCACGGAGGTCACGAACATCGCGGCATCGATCGCGAGCGGACACGGGTTCAGTTCTCCCTATGAAGGAGCCTCCGGTCCCTCCGCGTGGATTCCGCCGCTCTATCCATATCTGCTGGCGGGAATCTTCAAAGTTTTTGGTATTTTCAGTCCGGCTTCGTATGTGGTTGCGGCCACGCTGAACATCGTCGTGCATGCGATCACCTGCATCCTGCTGTGGAAGGTGGCGGGAGAAGTGTTCGGCAGCCGCGCCGGTTTGTATGCGGGGTGCGCTTTGGCCAGCCTGCCGCTGCTTACGTATCCGCTGGTGGTTCTGAACCTGGTGAATTACGGAGGGCAGGGGGCGCTGGGCCTGTTTATCTCTCCGAGGATTGTCTGGTACACGCACCTGACGGAGCTGGCGATTGTTTTGCTGATCCGGATCACGCTGCACCCGCCGCGGTGGGCAATTTACGGGCTGGTATGGGGACTGGCGACCCTGCTGAACCCGGGCCTGCTGGCGCTGCTGCCGGTGTTTCTGGCGTGGCGGCTGTGGCGGGGCTCGACGTGGAGATATGTGGCCGCTGCGATGGCGTTGGCGGCGCTGTGCACGGCGCCGTGGCTGGCGCGCAACTCTATCGTCTTCCATCGCTTTGTGTTCATCCGGGACAATTTCGGCGCCGAACTGCGGGGCGGAAACTTGCCGGGCAGCCACGGGCTGTCGCTATGGACGGCGTATCCTTATGGAAATCCGCGTGAGCTGAGCCGCTTCGCCTCGCTGGGCGAGCTGGAATACATCCATGAGGCAGGACAGGAAGCGGAAGGCTACATTCGCACCCATCCGGAGGAGTACGCGGTTAACTCGGTTTTGCGGGTAGGCTATTTCTGGCTGGGAACACCAGCCGAATCGCATCATCTGGGCAGGCTGAAGTTCCTGAAATACGGGCCGGCGT
>JBAUGH010000309.1:0-2648 GCA_049679565.1 Acidobacteriaceae bacterium | reverse complement strand
TCTGGGGGAGGGCTGCTCCGGCGTCCGTGATTCTTAACGAATCCGGGCGCCTTAATTTTTGTGGCGAAGCCGAAGCGCTTCCCGGTTTGGGCGGGGAGGCCGGCTTCGCATCAAACCTGGCGGCTTCGCATCTATACAATTCAGGTAGACTCAATCGAGAAAGGAACGGGGAGAAGCATGGCCGCAGTGGGGATTGCCGAGGTGACGGACGCAACGTTTGAACAGGACGTGCTGCAGTCGGAGCAGCCGGTGTTAGTGGACTTTTGGGCTACATGGTGCGGGCCCTGCAGGGCTTTGGCGCCCATCGTCGACGAAGTGGCCGCGGAATACAGCGGGAAACTGAAAGTGGCGAAGATGGATGTGGACCGCAACCAGGCGACGCCCATGCGCTACGGGATCCGGGGGATTCCGGCGTTGCTGCTGTTCAAGGGGGGCAAGGTCGCAGATCAGATCGTGGGCTACGTGCCCAAGGAGACGATCGAGCGGAGCATCACCAAGGTGATGGGTTAAGAAAAGGCGAAGAAACCATGAAAAAGCCCGGAGCAATCCGGGCTTTTCCTTTTGGGCGGGATTAGTACTTTCGTAGCATACCGAGGACGCGGCCCTGGATGGCGACCTGGCCGGCGGGGACGAAGATCGGGTCCATTTCGGCGTTGGCCGGCTGCAGGCGGACGAGCGAGCCTTCGGGGTAGTAGCGCTTGAGGGTGGTTTCGCTGCCGCGGACCAGAGCCACGACGATTTCGCCGGCCCGGGCGGTGGAGGTGCGCTCGACGAGGACGTAGTCGCCGTCCACGATATGCTCCTCGCGCATCGATTCGCCCCTTACCTGGAGAGCGTAAACGTCGCGGTTGCCGACGATGTCGCCGAGCGAGATGCTCTCGGGATTTTCCAGGGCCTCGACGGGATAACCGGCGGCGATGCGGCCGGCGAGGATCAGGCGTTCGGGGCCGCGGCCTTTGACGCGCGGCGGCAGAACGTCGAGCGAGCGGCTGCGGTTGTGGGCCCGGGCCAGCAGGCCTTTGTTCTGCAGGTTGGTGATGTGTTTGTGGACGGTGGCCAGGGAGCGCAGATCGAGCCCGCGGGCGATCTCCTCGAACGAGGGCGAGTAGCCGTTTCGCTGGACGAATCCTGAGATAAAGTCAAGAACTTCCTTCTGCCTGCGCGTGATGGCCATGGGCGCCATTATAGCGAACAAAAAGCGAACCGCAAGAACGAAATGGTCAGAGCAGCGAAAAAGAGGCGGAGGGAGCCAGCGGAGTGAACACTTCTAAGCCGGGAGCCGGGAGCCGGGAGCCGGGAGCCGGGAGCCGGGAGCGCCGGGAGCCGGGGAGCGCGGAGCAGCCGGGATTCCCGTTTGGAGACTCGATGCGGGTGTGCATCCGCTTTGGGAAGCCGCTCCCCATATTCGTGAGAAAACTCTGTTCTTCCTCAGGCTGCAGAGTCAAGGTGAGGGAGGAGAGCAAGAGACATGCGGCTGCTGATAGCGGATGACGATCAGGCACTGGGGGCGTTTCTGGCGCGCGGGCTGGAGCAGGACGGGCACGAAGTGACGCTGACCAGCGACGGGGAGATGGCGATGGAGGCGGCGCGGCGGGAAATGCCGGAGCTGGCCGTGCTGGATTTGAATTTGCCGCGGCGGGACGGAACCGAGGTGCTGGAGTATCTGCGCTCACTGACCGAAGATGTGCCGATTCTCATCCTGACTGCGCGGCACGACCCGGAGACGCGCCTGCGCTGTCTGGAGATGGGCGCGGACGACTTCATGCAGAAGCCGTTCTCGTTTGCCGAACTGCGGGCGCGGTGCCGGGCCCTCGGGCGGCGCAGGTCTCCCGGGCTGGTGCTCAGGCATGGACCGCTGGAGATGAACCGGGTGGAGCGGCAGGTGACCCTCGCGAAGCGGGTCGTGGCGCTGACGAACAAGGAATTTGCGCTGCTGGAGTATCTGCTGCTGCATCGGGGCAGGCCGGTGTCGCGGACCACCCTGCTCGAAGAGGTCTGGGATATGCGGCCTGAGGCGGGTACGAACGTGGTGGACGTGTATGTGAACTACCTGCGGCGGAAGTTTGAAGAAGCGGCCCAGGCGGTGAACGCCGGGGATGCGGTGGCGAGCGTTGCCGGCGCGCTGATTCGGACGGTGCGCGGGGTGGGCTACATGATCGATCTGCAGGGGTAGGCGGTCGGATCGGACCGGACTCATCGCAAAAAAAACTGTTTTCGGGCCGGAGCCTCGGTGGCCGGCGTCGGGCCCGGTGTCGAGCGGGCAGTGGCAAGCAGGCAGTCGCAACGGCAGGGAGCGAATTGTGGCAAGCACAGGATTGAGAGCGGAGCTGCCGGGCAGAAGCTCGGCCGGGGCGCGCACGGCGGTGCTGGTGAGCGCGGACGGTTCCTTTCGGCAGCGGGTGCGTGAGGCCCTCACCGGCCTGCGCTGGCAGGTGCGGGAGACCAGGGGCGGGGCGGAGACGCTGGCGTCGCTCGACGCGTTTCCGACGGAAACCGTGATCGTGGATTCCTGGCTCCCGGATCTGGAGATTGCAGAGTTCCTGGCGGAGGTGCGGCGCGGGCATCCCGCGGTGGACGTGGTGATGGCGGATGCGTCGGATGCCGGGGGCGCCGGGGTGCGGAGCCCGCGGCGGTACGAAGTGCTGTAC
>JBAUGH010000308.1:0-6360 GCA_049679565.1 Acidobacteriaceae bacterium | reverse complement strand
GCTTATATGCGGCGGGAGCGGCCGGATCACACGCTGCAGGCGACGGCGCTGATCAATGAGGCGTACCTGCGGCTGGTGGGTGAGGACATCGCGTGGAGCGATCGGGGGCACTTTATCGGACTGGCGGCCCATGTGATGCGGCGGGTTCTGGTGGATTACGCGCGGCAGCACAATGCGGAGCGGCGCGCGGGGGGGCTGCGGCGGGTGGAGATGGAGGACAACCTGGCCATCTCAGCAGAGCGGCTGGACGAAGTGCTGGTGCTGGACCAGGCGATGGGGCGGCTGGCGGAGAAGAGTCCGCGGCAGGCGCAGGTCGTGGAGATGCGGTATTTCGGAGGGCTCTCGGTGGAGCAGATTGCGAGCCTGCTGGGGGTGGCTCCGCGGTCGGTGAAGCGGGACTGGTCGCTGGCGCGGATGTTTCTTTACCGGGAGCTGAACCCGGGGGCGCCGCTGCCGGGCGGGGCGGCGGGAGAAGAGGAAGCGGGCGGCGAAAAATAATTTGCCGCGGGGTTTGCCCCTTTTGCGAGGCCACGGCGCACTCCTGAGTGAATGCGGTTATCAAGACCGCTTCCCCAGGAGGAACCACCATGCAATCGACGATCCGCAACTTCATGCTTGCCACGGCCGTGGTTGCAGTCGCGTCTCTGACGCCGGCCGTCCACGCCCAAATCGCCGACACCACCCGGATTCAGGTGCCGTTTGGGTTCGACTATGGGAACCAGCATTTCTATCCGGGGACCTACACTCTCACCATGGAGAACCAGAGCGTTCTGCTGCTGTCGGGGCGCGACGACGGCGCCTTCGTGATGGTTCAGCGCCAGGTCGACATGCATGGGACGCCGGCTGGGTATGTGATCTTCCGGAAGTATGGAGATCGCTACTTCTTCGCGGAATATCATCCGGCGGAGACGGCGACGACGATGACCACCCGTCCGTCGAGCAAGGAGCGGAATCTGGTCCACGAACTGGCGACGCGGGAGACGGATGCCGGGCGGGTGCGGCTGGCGCTGCTGGGCAATGAAACGCCGGTGCCGGCGGGCCGGTAAGCGGCGATGCGGCGGCGGTAAGGAGCAGGAGCCCCTTCACGGGGCTCCTGCTTTTTTTGCGGGTTGCGGATGAGGATGGCCGGCGCTACGAACCGTCGGGAGTGGCGCGGAGGAAATCGAAGTCGCAGCCGTGGTTGGCCTGGAGGACGGAGTCCTCGAAGAGCTTTGCGTAGCCGCGCTGGGGTGTTTCCCGGCGGGGCGGGGCGGTTTTCAGGGCGGCGAGGCGAGAGGCAATTTCCGCGTCATCGATGAGGAGGTTGAGGCTGCGGGCTTCGACGTCAAGGGCGATGCGGTCACCGGTGCGGACGATGGCGAGGGGTCCGCCAACGGCGGCTTCGGGCGCGATGTGCAGGACGACGGTGCCGAAGGCAGTGCCGCTCATGCGGGCATCGGAGATGCGGACCATATCGCGCACGCCCTCGCGGGCAAGCTTGACGGGGATGGGCAGGTAGCCGGCTTCAGGCATACCGGGCGCGCCTTTGGGGCCGGCGTTGCGAAGGACGAGGACGTCATCGGGGCGGACGTCGAGATCGGGACTGTCGATGCGGCGGGTGAGGTCTTCGATGGAGTCGAAGACGACGGCGCGGCCGGTGTGCTGCATGAGGTGGGGGGAGGCGGCGGACTGCTTGATGACGGCGGAGTCGGGGGCGAGATTGCCGTAGAGGACGGCCATGGCGCCGTGGGGGGAGTGGGGAGAGGCGAGGGTGCGGATGACGTCCTGCGCAGTAATGTCGGGCACGGGGATTTCGGGGCTTTGGGCGATGACGTCAGCGAGGGTTCCTCCGCCGATGACGGGCGTGGCGAGGTCGAGGTGCGGGGCAAGCTGGCGGAGAAGCGCGGGCAGGCCGCCGGCGTAGTGGAAGTGCTGCATGTAATGCGCGCCGGAGGGCTTGATGTTGAGCAGGACAGGGATGGCGCGGCCGAGCTGGTCGAAGGCTTTGAGGTCGAAGCGGATGCCGGCGCGGCCGGCGATGGCGATGAGGTGAATGAGGGCGTTGGTGGATCCGCCGATGGCCTGGAGCACGACCATGGCGTTGCGGAGGGAAGCAGGGGTGATGAGGTCGAGGGGCGTGGGCGCGGCGGCCACGGCAAGCTCGGCAGCGCGGCGGCCGGTGGCTTCCGCGAGGCGGAGGCGGTCGGCCTGATTGGCGGGGATGGAGGCACTGGTGGGCAGGGATAAGCCGAGGGCTTCGACGAGACAGGCCATGGTGCTGGCGGTGCCCATGACGCCGCAGGTGCCGATGGAGGGGGCGAGGCGTCCGGAGATTTCTTCGATCTGGACGGAGTCGATACGGCCGGCGCGATGCTCGGCCCAGAAGCGGCGGCAGTCGGTGCAGGCGCCGAGGACTTCTCCGTTGTAGTGGCCGACGACCATGGGGCCGGTGGGCAGGACGATGGCGGGGAGGTTGACGCTGGCGGCGGCCATGACCTGGGCGGGGAGGGTTTTGTCGCAGCCGCCGATGAGGACGACCGAGTCCATGGGCTGGGCGCGGATCATCTCTTCGGTCTCCATGGCCATGAGGTTGCGGAGGAACATGGCGGTGGGGTAACAGAAGGGCTCGCCGAGGGAAAGGGTGGGAAAGACCATGGGCAGAGCGCCGGCCAGCATCGCGCCGCGCTTGACGGCCTCGATGAGGGCGGGGACGTTGCCGTGGCAGGGATTGAAGTCGCTGGCGGTGTTGGCGATGGCGACGATGGGGCGGTCGAGGGCGTGTTCGGAATAGCCGAGGGCTTTGACGAGGGCTTTGCGGAGGAAGAGGGAGAAGCCGGGATCGCCGTAGCTGGTGAGTCCTTTTCGCAAGCCGCTGGTCATGGGTTGGTCATGGAATTCGTCGGTGAGAAGGGGCGTTGGATTCAGCGGTGTGGAGTGGAAGGACGGAAGTGCGCGAACAGATTGGAGTATAGGACGCGCGTTTGTCGCGGCACAATCGGAGGGGCGGGGGCGATGCCGGGCCTGCGAGTCCGGCATGGTTGTTTTGGCGGGTAGCTAAAGGAGTAACTCCGATGCACACAAAATAGTGCACAGGAACCGTATGATAGCGTGGTGCGGGTTCGGGCCCAAGTCCTGATCGATGCGAGGAGGGTCGCAGATGGTGAGCATGGTGAGCGGCAAGGCCGAAGGCATGGTTTCGATGGCCAGCCGGCATTCGGTCGACGCGACGGTGGAGAAGCTGAAGGCGGTGCTGGAGGCCAAAGGCATCACGCTGTTCGCGCTGGTGGACCACAGCGGAGAGGCGGCCAGGGCGGGGATGTCGATGCGGCCGACGAAGCTGGCGATCTTCGGGAGCCCGAAGGCGGGGACGCCGCTGATGCAGGCAGCTCCGAGTATCGCTATCGATCTGCCGCTGAAGATTCTGGTGTGGGAGGACGGCGCGGGCCAGGTTTGGCTGGGGTGGAATGCGCCGGAGTATCTGGGGCTGCGGCACGGATTGCCGGAAGCTCTGCTGGGACCGTTGGGCGCGGCGAAGGTGCTGGCGGAGGCGGCGGCGGGATAGGCATCCCCCCATTTCGGGCGATTTCTGTATGCCATGGCTGCGGAAGCCACTGATTTTTAGGGTACCTACGTGGGCGGCGTTCGGTCAGGAATTCGCAAGGCAACGAACGAACTGCTTTCTGAACTCCTCAGAACAGCGGGAAGAGACGAGCACACGGCACTGCGACAGCCCCTCGACTCCTTTGATCTCCGTGCCCTGTGCGCCGCGCATGCGAAAGAAGGGCCGGGGAAAGTCAGCGAAGTAGTCAAGCTTCCCCATGGAGGCGAGTTTCATAATCTCGGTTCTGGTCCACGGGGCGTCGAGTTGAACGACATACTGCCTGTCTCCGTTAAGACAGTCCTCCAGCCGCTCCATCGACAGAATTGTCACTTTGCCGCCATGTGCGCCACCGCAGCGAGGGCGGCATCAATCTCATCCGACTGGTTGAAACCGGAGACACTCATGCGGATGGTTCCCTCTCCGGCGGTCCCCAGAGCTTCGTGAATCAGGGGAGCGCAGTGGAGCCCGGTTCGGCATGCGATGCCGAAGCTCTCCTGCAGGGCCATGCCGGCATCATCGACCGCCCACCCATCGATGCGAAAGGAACACACGCCGATGGAGTCGGCTGGTGGCGCATCTCCAAACAGGTGAACGCCCTTCACCCTGCGAAGCCCTTCGCGGAGGCGGCGGCCTGCTTCTCTGCTGTTTTGGGTGAATGGCTCTGCGAACGAATCACGCCATCGAAGCGCGGCAGCCCAACCAGCCAGTGCGGGCGCATTCGGTGTACCTGCCTCGAGCCGTTCCGGCATTTCTGACGGATGCATCCGGGAATGACTGAGATGACCCGTGCCTCCCACCATCAGGGGCTGAAGCTGGAGATGTGAGGCGACATACAGAGCTCCCGAGCCGCTCGGACCGTGGAGTCCCTTGTGGCCGGGGAATGCGACGAGGTCGGCGCTCAGTTCCCGCGGATGGACCTGAAGAAGTCCAAGGGTCTGAGAGGCATCGAGCAGGGTGACGGCCCCCGCGTCTCTGGCGAGCCTGAGCAGAGTGCCGGCGTTGAACACCCGTCCGGTAACGTTGGACGCATGGGTGATCGCGACCAGCACCGGGCGCGACCGCAATGCCCGCTCAAAGTCGTCGCGATCGAGGTCGCCCGAGGCATCGAGACCCACCAGGACGACGCGGATCTGCCGGTGATCCTGCAGGCGAAACAGTGGACGAAGGACGGAGTTATGCTCAGCGACGGTGGTGACAACCGTGGCTCCTCGGGCGAGGGCAAGGCCGCCGATGGCCAGGTTGAGAGCGTGGGTTGCGCCACTGGTGAGGACACTGCGGGAGGGGTCCGGCAGGTCCAGCAGGCGGGTGATGCGGTTTCTGCACTCTGCCGCCGGATCGTGCGAATTTCCAGCTGCGCGGCCAGCGGAAGGGGGCGGTTGTCGGAGGGCCTCGAGGACCGCCTCGGGGACTCCCGGAGCCTTGGGCCATCCCTGGGCAGCATTATTCAGATAGATCCTGGCGAGTGTCGATTCCGGAGCGGGAGAGGAGAGAGGAGTGCCGTTGTCGAGCGAACCGGAATCGGCGGCCAATCGCTTCAAGGCATCCCCCTCCCGCAGCAAATCTGACCGCCGATCGAAGGCGCGGACAACAGGAGTTGCGGCTCCGCGGGCTCAGGCGGCAGCAGCCATCTTTGCCGCCCGGGTTACCACGAACTCGCCGTAGTCGTCGCCGCACTCAATGCCCCTGGTTTGCTCGCAGGCAAAGGTTTTGAGCCCGGTCCTGCCGGTCGGATCGTAGGGGCCGCCGTAAGCCAGGTCCATGAAGGCGGCGCAGACGCCGCGAATCATGTACGCGCCTGGTTTGGCCGTGGCGCCGAAGCGAGTGCCGTCCGCTTCGTAGTAGTCGTAGGCCCGCACCACCATTCTGGTGCCGGGATCGAGTTCGACGATCTCAGCTTTGGCCCAGCCCCAGGCGGTGAAAACTGCGAAGGCTCCGTGCAGCACGTCCTCGGGCGCCTTTTCGATCATGGGACCGACCACGGCGTTCCACTCGTCGGAAGTGATGATGCCGTAGCCGGTGTGATATCCGCACTCATGGCCGGCATTGACGAGGAGATACTCGGCGGCCGGGACGAGGTCGGGACCGACCCGGTGGGTCAGCCGCTCCGCGAAACTGGTCCAGAGCGAGGCAGGAAGCTGATTGACAAACACGTTGAAGGCGGGAATGAGCCCCTGTTCGGTGGGACTGACGCTCACCTTCGAGAGGGAGTCGATAATTCTCTTGCGGTCGATGGCCATGCGTCTCTCCTTTACTCGGTTACCACCACAAACCGGGACTCGGGTGCTCCGGCTGCGATGCTGGCGGTTTCGGTTACCGTATAGGTGCGCGACGGCCGGGCAAATGCCGCTGCAAACAGGGCGGCAATGAAACCCCGAGCGATGTGGTTGACGGGCCGGTCGCTTTTGCCCCACTTTTTAATCCAGCCAGCATCCAGATGCGCGGTGGGAAGAACGACTTCTCCGCACTCGGGGCCGGCGCTCCTGACGCTGAGCGTGCCCATGCCGGTAACGCTGAAGAAGCGCTCGCCGATCGCGAAGCGTTGGTCGATGGAGAGGGGCTCCTGCGCGGCGAAGAAGTCGCACAGGATCTGGTAAAACGTATCCTCTGCAGATTCGGCCAGCAGCTTCTTGCCGTCCAGCATGCCGCAATCCTCGGCCAGCTGGGTATACAGAGTTGCGTAATGGTGACAGTGCAGAACGTACGTGCGGTCACCCACAAGGTGACGGCAGGTGCGCGGTTCAAACCTGGGCTCGATGTCAAATTGCAGCTGTGTCTGCGCC
>JBAUGH010000307.1:0-3044 GCA_049679565.1 Acidobacteriaceae bacterium | reverse complement strand
CCCTCGACGGCGGAAGGATCTCAATCGCGGCTCTTTCCCTCGGCATCGGCCGCGGCGCCCTCGACGCCTCCGTCAAATACGTGAAGCAGCGCAAACAATTCGGCAAAGCCATCGCCGAATTCCAGGGCATCCAGTGGAAGCTGGCCGACATGGCCACCGAGCTCGACGCGGCACGGCTCCTCACCCTCCGCGCGGCAGTACTGAAAGATGCCGGCCAGCGAGTCACCCAGGAATCCGCCATGGCCAAGCTCTACGCATCGGAGGTGGCCGTAAAAATCTGCAACGAAGCCGTCCAGCTTCACGGCGGCTACGGCTTCATCAAGGACTACCCCGTCGAAAAGTTCTACCGCGACGTCAAACTCTGCACCATCGGCGAAGGCACCAGCGAAATCCAAAGAATGGTCATCGGCCGCGAGATTCTGAAAGTCCACCCCTCGCGCGGCTAGCCATGTCTCGTGTCAGGGCGCGACCAATGGCCGTCTTGAAAACACCTAAGTGTCCAGACTGTCTGGATGATCGGGAGTGTCACGTTGGCCGCACAAGCAAGCACAATTTTCGGCAACGAACTGCTTCGTACTGAAAAGCGAAACTTCCGGATTCGCGACCTTCACTCCTCACCGAACAAACTTGAGTTGTCATCCCGAAGCGAGCGTTTAGGAGCCCCATCGCAGAGGGGGCAGGCGAGCGAGGGATCTGCGGTTGCTTTTGCTTCCCGCCGAAACCTCCTGGATGCCGACAATCCGGCAATTTGGTGCACCCTCGTAGAATTGGGTGACGGGTCGGATCGTTTGCTTTGATCTACAAGGCATCGCCTGATAAGAAACCTCTCGATGCATATTGCGTTCGCCATTGCCGGGGTGGGACTGGCGTTCGGTCAGGCAAGTCAGCAGCAGCCTTTCGCGCTGAGGATTGCCGCCGATATGCCGTTCAGGGACGGGTCCAACATGTTCATCAGGATCGCCGAGACAAACACGTCCGATCACGTGGTCGATTGCCAGGTGGATGACGCGAATTTTACGTCTGATGTGACCTTCATTTACGACCTGAAGGACGGTGATGGGCGTCCAGTCCAGATGCGTTCCGATGTGGACGATTGGCCCTCGGCCGCAAGACGCTGCGCATTGCCGCCCGGCAAGAGTTATTCAAGCGAACGCCTCATCAGTTGGCTTTTCCACCTGGTTCCGGGCAGGTATACGATTCAGGTTTTGCGCAGCGCGGACGATAAGGGCGGCAGCTTGGTCAAGTCGAACGTGATCTCTTTCGAAGTCATGGAGTGATCCCAAATGGACCGGCTATACGGAAGTTTCGGTTGCGGGGAGCGACTCACAGCCCGGGGGTCCCCATAAGCCCGCCTTTGGCCCAATGGGGTGGAGGCTGTCGGCGCAGCTCCGCAGCCCACGAACTATCACATCCGTCGTGTCTCGTGTCAGGGCACGACTTGAGTCGTGCCGTAAAGTCGCGCCGCAGGCGCCTTCCTTGCTGCCGCAGGCCCGGGGGTCCACATAGGCCCGCCTTTGGCCCAATGGGGCTGCAGGCATGTCGGCGCAGTTCCGCAGGAGCGCAGCCGACCCCGCCCATAACCTTCGTAAACCGACTCCCCCTCACTCCGCCGGAGGCGTAGACGAATAAAACCCCACCAGCTTTGCCTTCGCCAAAATCTCCCCCTGCACACCCGCTTTGATCAACGCGTGATACAAAGTCTCCCCATTCGCCGGAAAATTCGCCGATCCCCCCAGACTCAGCATCGTGCTCAGCGCGTACACCGTGAACACGTACTGATGCGCATCCGGCGCCACATTCGCTGGCGGACATGGCCCGTCATATTGCTGGCCCAGATCGAAGTCATTCTCGATCTGCGTGCCGTACGAGCTGCCCGCCATCCCCGCGTTCTCCGGCAAACGCGTCACGCTGCCGGCGATGTTGTACATCCCCCAGTGCGTAAACGAGGCGGTCACGTCGTACAGCACCACCACGTACGAACGCGTGCCCCGGGGCGCGCCGCTCCAGGAGAGTTCCGGGGACTCGTCGTACCCCGCAGCTCCGTTCGCCGTGCAGGTATTCACCCCGTTCACCGGGTTGTTCAGAATCGTCGACAGCGGCAGCGTGCTGCCGTTCGAAAAGTTCGCGCTCCGCAGCTGGAACCCATCCTGCGCCGAGCTGACCGCCGCGAAGCACCCCAACGCCGCTGCGGCGCACGCTGTCCATCCCATTCGCCTGTTCGTCATAATTTCCCTCCTGTTTGGGAAATGGGCCCGTCTCCTTGTACCCAACCACCCCCACGAGGATCAAGTGAAAAGACATCGATTTTCTCGCTCGCATAACTGGCCTGGCCGCCTCGCCCCGGCGTCTGTGGAAAGCTGTCAGGAGCCACGCCCCAACTTCAAAGTAATAACCAATGACTTACAAGGACTTACACACCAACCTACCCCAACAAAGTTGGCAGTGTTTAGCTCCGGACCCGGTATTCTTTCTATAGATAGAAGGTAAAAATAATAAGACTGGCTCCCGAACTGGCTCTCATACTTCCTGCTCTCTGGTGAAACGTCGCGCTGGGGGATGTTTCCTGGTTCTTTGCGCGAAGCGCCCCCGCCCGTGCGGCCAGCACCTTACCGGGGGATGAGGGGGATGTTTTTTGTGCGAAGCGCCTCCGCAGGGCCTGCCGGGCGCTATCCTGTTCCGTGCCTCCGCCCGACCTCGCCTCCCTTGTCCACCGCCTCCGCCACAACGACACCCGCGCCCTCGCCCGGGCCATCTCGCTCATCGAAAATGGCGCCCCTGAAGCCCCCGCCCTGCTCTCCGCCTGCTTCGCCCACTCGACCGGGGCCATCCGCATCGGTATCACCGGCGCTCCCGGAGCCGGCAAGAGCACCCTCGTCGATCGCCTCGCCGCCCACTACCGCGCCGCGGGCAGGACGGTCGGCGTCGTCGCCGTCGACCCCAGCAGCCCCTTCACCGGAGGCGCCATCCTCGGCGACCGCATCCGCTTCCAGAACTTCACCGGCGACCCCGGCTTCTATGCCCGCTCCATGGCCACCCGCGGCTCC
>JBAUGH010000306.1:0-2832 GCA_049679565.1 Acidobacteriaceae bacterium | reverse complement strand
AAACCTGCCCTGGTTCTGCACGAAGTCGCCGCAGAGCGACGTTCCGCGAGCCGGATCGGCTGATCGGAGATTGGCTCTCGATCCGGCTCGCCCCCAACACTCCGGCCGTCATAACTCGGCGGCCGGGGTGATTCGTATCAACGAGGCAGGGAACCGATGCACACCCCGCGATATAATCCGCCCCAGCGAATGATGCACAACCGGCTTCCTGTTGCAGGGCTCGTCATTGCCATTGCCCTGCTGTGCCTGCCCCGGGCGCACGCAGCCATCTGGGATCAGCCTGCCGCCGACCTGGCCAAACAGATCGCGGCTCTCGCCGGTCCCGGTCCCGCCCGCTTCGTCCTTCGCAATGACTCCTCCATCGCCGCCACCGACCTCCCCGTCATCCGCCGTCTCCTCGAACGCAATCTCCGCTCCCTCGGCGTTCTTCCTGGCGGCAGCGACAGCGCCACCCTCATCCGCGTCACTCTCTCGGAAAATCTCCAGGGCGGCCTGTGGGTCGCCGAGGTTGTCGAAGGCTCCGAAACCCGCGTCGCCATGCTCCCCGTCGTTCTCGAAACGCCGACCGTCTCCGCCACCGGCCCGGCCATCACTCTGCGTCGGACGCTGCTGCTTACCGAAACCGAGCCGGTCCTCGATGCCCAGATCTTTACCGCCGCCGGCATCCAGCACCTCGTCGCTCTCGAGCCGGATCGCATGGTTGCCCTCCTCCGCAACGCTGCCCCTCTCGTCGCTGCCGGTCAAAACGCCAACGCCTGGCTCCCCGACCAGATCTTTCCCATCGCTCCCACCCGTTCTTTTCCGCGCGATCTCCGCGGCCGCCTCGTCGCCGCGCCCGATCATCTCTTCGACGCCTGGCTTCCCGGTGTCGCCTGCTCCGGATCCATGGCCGTCTCCCATCTCGCCGTCACCTGCCAGGATTCCGACGACCCCTGGCCCGTCACTCCGTCCCAGCACGCCTTCTACAACGCCATGCGCGACTACTTCACCGGCGTCCTCGCTCCCGGATACGGCATGGACCTGCCGGCCTTCTACACCGCGTCCGACATTCCCCGCGCCAGCGGCTCCACAACCCTCCTCAACGGAATCGACGGCAGGGTCCTGCTCGTCGACAACAACGTCCTCCGTCCGGTGAACGGCGCCAACGACTGGGGGAGCGACTTCGCCGTCCTCCGCTCCGGCTGCGGCTCCGGCGCCCAGGTGCTCGTCTCCGGTTCCGGCGCAGCTGCGGCTGGTGACAGCCTCCGCGCCTGGGAGATCGTCGGACGCGAAGCCGTGCCGGTCAGCGCGCCGCTCTCCATCGACGGCACGGTGATCGCCATCCAGGGCACGCCCGACGGCGCCGCCGCTACTGTCATCGTCCGCCGCGAGGCCCCCACCCGCTACGAGGTCTGGAATGCGTCGGCCCTCTGCAATTAGCTGCCTGCTCTTGTGCCTCGCGCTCGCCGCGCACGCGCGCACCCGTCCGCATTACGGCGGCACGCTCCGCATCGAGACCGCCGGCGATCCCTGGCAGCTTCCCGACGGCATCGCCCGCCAGCTCGTCCTCGATACCCTCACCGCCGTCGGCGACACGGGAGCGGTCCAGCCCGCTCTTGCCCTCCGCTGGTCCTCGCAGAACGACAGCCACCGCTGGCAATTCACCCTCCGTCCCGGCGTCCATTTCACCGACGGCGAACCCCTCACGTCCGACGCGGTCGCTGCCGCCCTCACCGCCGCCTGTTCTTCCAGTCACGCGCCTTGCCCGTGGAGAACCGTCCGCCCGGTCGGCGATGCGGTCGTCCTGGTCAGCGACTCCGCCGTCCCCGACCTGCCCGAGCTGCTCGCTCAGTCGCAGTTCGCCATTGCCCGCCAGGGCTCAGCCGGCGCCGTCATCGGCACCGGCCCCTTCCGCGTCACCGGCTTCGTCAACGGTGCCCTCACCTTCGTCGCCAACGACGACTGCTGGGCAGGCCGTCCCTTCCTCGATTCCATCGAGCTCCGCCCCCATCGCTCCGTCCACGATCAGGGTCTCGACCTCAGCGTCGGACGCGCCGACATCGTCGAAGTGCCGCCCGAGCTCCTGCGCGACGCCGAGCAGCAGCACCTCGCCGTGCTCCAGTCCCGCCCTGTCGATCTGCTCGCGCTCGCCATCGTTCCCACCGGTCCCTTCGCCTCCCGCGAAATACGCCAGGCTGCCGCGCTTGCCGTCGACCGCTCCGCCCTCTACAACGTCATCTTTCAGAAGCAGGGCGAGATCACTGCCAGCCTCCTGCCTCAGTGGATCAGCGGCGACTCCTTCCTCTTCCCATCCGACCGCGCGCTCGATCGCGCCCGCGCCCTCCGCGGCGGCGCTAACTCTCCGCTTCTGCTCCTCGCCGTGGACAACTCCGGTTCCGCGATGAATCTGGCCACCATGGATCTAGCCGCGCAGCGCATCGCGCTCAACCTCCACGAGGCCGGCTTCAACGTCCAGACCACCGCGGTCCGTGGCTCCGCCTCGCTGGTACTGCGCCTCATCCCCGTCGAAGCCGCCACCCCCCGCGCCGCTCTCGACGAAATGGCCGCCCGCCTCACTCAGAACAACATGGCGCAGAATGGAAGCGTGACCGGCACAGATCCCGCCGCCCTCTGGCAGGCCGAGCAGGGCATGCTCGACAGCCAAACCGTCGTCCCCCTCCTCTGGCTGCCGCGCGCCTGGGCCGCGGGCGAGCGCGTCCGCGACCTCCGCCTCTCCGCCGCCGGCCAGCCGCTCTGGGCCGACGTCTCGCTCGAGGGCGCGAAGTGACCCTCCGCCAGAAGATGCTGCTCATGCTCTCTCTTACCGTGATGAGCGTGGTCGCGGCCGTTGGC
>JBAUGH010000305.1:0-3811 GCA_049679565.1 Acidobacteriaceae bacterium | reverse complement strand
CTGCACAGGGGGAGGGACGAAAGAGGAAATCCGGGGGAGGGAAATCCGCTATCGAGCCGGCGCTTCAGTCCGCGCTCGGCGTCCCGTTGTGGCTGATCGAAATGCCGCCGTTCACCGTCTGCACGTGGATCGTCGGGCCGCCGCTGCCCAAATCGGTGTTCAGGTGGTTCTTGATCTCTCCCTGGATGGTCACCGGGAAATCGACCGAGATGCCGCCGTTCACCGTCGCGGTTTCCAGATGCGCGGAGTAGTGGTCGGGGATGCGCATGTCGACGCCGCCGTTGGTGGTGCCGGCGTGCAGCCCCTCGCCCTGCCAGCGGTCGCCCGCCAGCGAGATGTTCAGCCCGCCGTTCACCGTATGCCCTTCCACGTCGCCGGAAAGCTGATCGAGGTTGACCCCGCCGTTCGTGGTCTCGAAACGCAGGTTGCCCGTGAGCCGCGTCAGCTCAATGCCGCCATTCGTGGTGTGCAGATCGGCAGCGATGTGCTCCGGCACGTGCAGGTGGTAGTCGATGCTGTAGCCGCTGTGACCGAAGAACGAAGGACGCGGCCCGGAGTCGTGAACGTCTCCGTTAGTCGTGTCGATCATGATCTGGCTCAGCAGATGGCTGGCCTCCGCCTCGGTCGGCGCCCACGCCGTCACCCGCGCTTCCAGGGCAACGTCCTGGCGGTTCTCCCCGGTCACCTCGATGCCGCCGTTCATGGTGTGAACCGCTATCGCTCCGGCTGGCAGCGCAAAAGTGGTTTGCCGCATCTGGCAAACCCGCTCTTCGCCCCCGTGGTTCTCGACGTGATCGCAGTCGCCGGTGTGCCAGTTCGCCGACTGCGGCGGAACCGCCGCCGCATGGGCGTTCAGGCGAGAGTGGGGGAGGGCAACTCCGAGAACGACGAGAGCGGTGAAGCTGAGAACGAAGAGGATGAATCGGCGCATGGCGCGAGCCTCAGGCGATGAATACGCGGATGGCTGCATGACAGTTCCCTCAAGAGGAGATCGATCCCGGAATGGGTCCCGAAGACAACAGAGGAGCACGCCACAGGCCGCAAAATGAGATTTCGCCGGAGCGTGGAATCAAAGACTTAGCCGATGCCGGCGAACGTGGCCCTGTCCAGAAGAAGGAGAGGGTGTTCAGGAACGGACAAGAAAAGGCAGGCTGCATCGCCAATATCGCATCCCCGATCGGGGTTCGCCGCGCGGAGGGCCTGGCATAGAAACAGACCCTCCGCGGGTTTCCGGGCGATGCCTACTCTGCCGTCATCGGCGCGCCTTCGAGAAGAAGACTCACGTGGCGAAGATCGATCTCGTCCAGAATCTTCCGGGCTCCCTCGGTTCTGAAGGTTACGCCGGCATTGATGTTGTCCGCCGTCACCAGTTTGGCGTCCGCGGTCGCCGACACCTTCCCCCGCGTCAGCGTCACGTGAACCGTGGGACCGTTCCCTTCCCACGCCACTCGGTAATTGCCCGGCATCAGCTCCGTCGAACCGAACATCAGCGGCTCGCCGATAGCGATGGTTTCTGTCCTGCTGCTGGCGAACGAGGGGCCCGCAATCAGAGTCAGCATGGCTGCGAGTACAAACAAACGTTTCATAGGTTTTCTCCTGGGGAATCCTGCCCGTCCCGCCTGTTGCCCTTCGTAGGGCCGCATCCGGGCTGCAGGTTCTGCTGAGGAGAAGTGCAGGAAGAGGGCCGAACCCAGCCAGCCCGTCAACAACGGCGAATCATCGACCTGGCCGCCATCGGCCTCAACAGCGCTGTCCAAAAAAGGCGGACAGTGGTCGGGAACGGACAGCAACGATCCATCGGTGCGGCGGCCGGCCGCTGCACCGGGGCCAGCGGTCTTATAAACTGAACCCTAAACCACAGCAGAGATGGGATTTCTTTTCAACTTTGTCTTTACCTGGTGGGGGCTGTTGCTCGAAGCGCTCGCCATCATCCACTTCATCCGTCGCCGCCCCAGTGGCTGGTGGCTCTTCGTCATCCTCTTCTTCGGCCCGCTGGGCGCGGTCATCTATCTTCTGCTCGAGGCGCTGCCCGACACCCGCGAGACGGGCGGCCAGTCCTTCCGCGGATTCTCCCGCCGCCGCCGCATCCGCGAGCTGGAATCGCTCGTCCAGGTCAATCGCGCGGTCGGCAACTTCGAAGAGCTCGGCGATCTTTATATGGACGAAGGACGCCTCCGCGAAGCGCGCGCCGCCTTCGACGAGTCCATCACCCTCGGCTCTCGCACCGTGGATCCCTTCTACCGCCGCGGCGTCTGCGCCCTGTTCCTGGGCGATCCCCAGGCAGCCATTCCCGACCTCGAGCGAGCCGTAAGCGACGATCCCGAGTACGATTTCCATCGCGCCGCCGGCCTGCTCGCCCATGCCTGCGCGCTCACCGGACAGAAGGACAAGGCCGAAGCCCTCTTCCGGGAATCGCTCCGGCTCTCCACCCTTTCGGAGACGTACCTGAACTTTGCCGGCCTCCTCGCCCAGGAAGGTCGCTCCACGGAGGCGCGGGAGTGGGCCCGCAAGGTGCTCGAAAAGGCGCCCGCCATGCCTGGCTATCTGCGGCGCCGCGAGCGCCCCTGGTTCCGCCGCGCGCGCAGGATGCTGCGCAGCTTGCCCGCTTAGGACAGGGATCCGGGGCGGGGAGGCTCTCAAGCCTTGGGCGTCGCGCAAGCGGCGCGGCGGAGAAAGCGCCGGGTTTTAACCCGGCGAACCTCGCCGACCAACTGGAGCCGGGCTTCAGCCCCGGCGTGCCAGCCAGACGAACATTGCAAAATACCGGTCCCACGGCAGGAACATCAACCACCCCGCGCTGTCATCCTGAGGAGCGGAGCGACGAAAGATCTGCGGTTGCTTTTCCTTCAGGCCACTCCAAACTTCCGGAAAGCCGGTCTTCCGGCCGAATACAGGTCGGCGATCCGCTTCGTGTCTGGGCACGACTTCAGTCGTGCCGAAAAAGGCGGGCCGAAGGCCCTTCCTCGCTGCCGCAGGCCCTCCAGGCAGATCGCTAGTGTCACAGCCGCCGCGAAACGCCCGCAAAGCCGGTCACTCGGCATGAACCTCCAACCTGAACAACCCACTTCAACCGCTGTCATTTCGAACCCCTGCGCATGCGCGCAGGGCGTCAGAGACCTTGTGTTTCGGACTCGGGGCGAATCTCCCGAAATGCAGGTCTCACAGCAATAATCCGGCTCGGTGAGTGCATTGGCGATTGGGCACAAACCGAGACGCAAAATCGGTTGATTTGTCCGACAGTCCGGTCATTTACGTCTCTTTCCTGTAATAAACCGTCATCGTTAGTTCGCCGATGTGCACTCCCTCCGGCCCTTCAGTGTCTTCAACCTCATTTGGTTCTGTGCCAAAATTCGTCGTGATGAAGGCTTTCAACTGGTCGCCAGCGATAGCCGCGAAATGACCCATCTTTGCGATATTGCTAAGCTGTTGACCGAAAAACATCTGGCCCTGTTGCTTCGCCTTGCGATAGTTGGGATATCCGCAAAGGTCCACATGAGCGCCGCCATCTTTATTGGCGAGACCCAGAACAACTTCTTTGTTGCTGATGCTGTTTGCGCCGCTGTTCCAACAGATTTCGCCCCACCAGTCTCGAAGTAAAGCCCGTGGCGTCTCTGAGGTCACCTTTTTACGGTCGTATCGTATGCGGTCTCCCATGAGCACCACGTCCTGAGGCACGCCGCGAGTTTGTGCGAAATTGCCGGGCGTTAGTTCTACATCCGGTACTTGCTTAACTAGCTTAGGATCGAATGCGATGAGTCGATCTTGAAAGTCCCCCATCAGCTGCTTCAACAGCGCTTCGTCGCTATGTACC
>JBAUGH010000304.1:0-5653 GCA_049679565.1 Acidobacteriaceae bacterium | reverse complement strand
GCATAGTATTTCTCAATCATCTCCACGCTTGTCCGGCAGTTCTTGGCAATCTGATAGATGTCGGCACCTTCAAGCAGGCGGAGGCAAATATAGGTGTGGCGAAGGCTATATGCGGTTCGCGGCCTTCCGTCACGGTCGGTGCGAAGCTTTTCTTCCTCAAGGATTGCGTTGAACAACTCACGCGGCCATTTCGGGAATAGAAGATCGGTAGGTCCGGGAGCGTGCCACTCACCGTTGGCCATTGATGCGGTGCGGCTGCCTGCTCTTCCCGGCCCTCCATCTGGACGCAGGCGCGCTTTCAACCGCTCGAACGGATGCACGGCACCCGTTGTGCTCTTGCAATAGCCAACGCCTCGCTTGCCGCGTACTTCGATCTCAAGGATGGTTTGGCCGCTCCCCTCGTCTTCGATCACCGTCACATCGCGGAACTGAAGACGCCTCGCCTCGTCGGGGCGGAGTCCGGTGTTAGCGGAGAACAGAACATAATCGTGAAGTTGTTCCGCTTCCCAACGAAAACGGGGCTGCTTTGGGTCCTGGACACGTTTCCGCGTTGCCTCATAAAGCTGCCTGTACTCTTCCGGTGAGAACCATGCTCTATGGGAAATCTTCGCGGACGCGCGATATGGCGCTGACAAATCCGGGAGATGATCGATCCATCCGTGCCGCAGAGCCGTTTTGAAAATCTGGCGCAGCGTCACGATCTCCTGGTGCATGGTGCTATGCGCTGGAGGCTTGCCGCGCATCGCCTTGCACTCTTCAAGTCGATGGACGCGATATTCATTGACCTTGCCCGCCGTGATCTCAGGTAGCACCATACTGCCGAAGAACGGGACCAGATAGCCATTAGCACGCGCGTGCTGTCCGCTCGCGTATTTCGGGCTGCGCTGCCCCTGCGTCATGATGTCGAATTCGCGCAAGTACAACTTTGCAGCGTCGCGGAACAGTTTGCCGCTCTTCAACTCACCGTCGCGGAGCTTGCCGCGCAACTGCAAATACCAGTCTTCCGCGAACTCCTTCGCTTTCGAGAGGCTCTCTTCTTTGGTGGTGGTGCGCCGATTCTTTCCGGCTAGATAAGTTGCGCACTGCCAGCTCGAACTGTTCGGACGCTTGTAGACGTGAACTTTGCCACCGAGGATGGTGTGATGCTCTGCCATGCGGCTGCACCTCCCGCTTCTCTATAGAAGCACAAAAGTGTGCAAGAGTTGCGCAAGTCCTGCGCCGTGCACGGCATCGAATCAAGCCGTTTATATTCAATTGTTTATAGTGGATTTGATTTTTGGTAAGCCGATTTTGAGTCCGCTGCGTCTGCCAGTTCCGCCATCCCGGCCAAGGGAAGCAATCCGCCGCTGAACAGCGGGCGGCTCTTCGCCAGTATATCGTTCGCGGCATCCTGGGCGTGGCCCTCGCCGCCCGGACGCGCGCGCCCCGCAAGCATGTCGACAGCGCAGCGGTGCTGCTACGGGATCTTGCGCGCTTTCCCTGTTCCGGGCTGTTCGGGATCGGCTTCGACTCCGGGTTGCGCGGCGATTTCCACGCTGCCGCGCCTCGTTTCTGCGTTGGCCGAGCGTGCCCCGCTCGGCGGCATTTCATCGAGGCGGTAGCCCGCTGTCTTCGCAGCGGTGACGGCAGCGGTGGCGGCTAACTCGAGCTCGCGGATCATCCCGCGGGTGGCAGTGGATCTCAACCTGGGGTCCTGCTCCGCAACGGTGATCAGTTGGGGCAGTAAGAGCCACCAGGCCAGCCGCTCATGCGCTTCCCGGTTGAAGTAACGATGACCCTGGGCCTCATGCAGGCCCGTGAGCCACCCGATCTCGGGGTCGTCCCAGTCAACGGCGGGCATGGCGCGCTCATCGGTATTCGGCTGCGCCAGCAAAATGCGGATGCGGGCGATCGTACGCCAGGCATCCTCACTTTCGAGGCCGAGCGGGTGCAGCGCGTCAGCGAGCGCGGAGCGGATGTAAAGGCGATCGAAGGCTCCACCCGGATGCTGCGATGGCGGGAACGCGTCGGACAGCGCGCGCAGCAGACACCACGCAACCACCGGCGCCCATACCGTCACGGCACTTGTTTGCGGACTATAGCTGGGCAGAACGGCTCGCGCCTCCGGCGGCCAGTTGTGAGCGAAGCTCCGTTCGAGTCCGGGAAGTTTTGCGGCCGCCTGCAGCAGCTTGCGATAGCGGTCGCGCGCCCTTCGGACGGGGTCCGGAGCGACATGCGGTTCGGTTGTCTCCGGCGCCAAAGCCCCGGTCGAGCCTTTCCAAGCGCCGTTTTCCGAAGTCGCGGCACGGGTGCCGCTCCTCGCGCTGTCAGGCGCCGCGCGCCCCTCCTGCAGCGAACCGAGAGCCGCACGGAAGAATCGTTCCGCGCTGCTTTCGAGCGCGGCGAGCGTTTCTTCACGACTGCAGGGTCCTTCCGCAGCATGCGTGAGGGCGGTCGAAGGGTCGGGGTTCTCAGCCTCGATCAGGTCGGAGTAGCAGCGCAGCGTGTCGGCGCGAAGAGCCGCCAGAAGCGCCTCATGCACCGGGCGCAGTTTGAATTTCGCCATCGCCTCATCGAGGCTCCAGACGCCGGTGCCGTTCAGATCGGAGCAGAGCGCGTCCCACGGGTACTCCGCCGTGGCGTGCATCGTCCGCCAGTGCTGGAGGACGTGGTACTGATACGCACCGAGCTGTAGCTGCAGTCCCCGCTCGCGGATCTCGCCCGCGCGGCGCAGGTAGTGCAGCCCGTTGGCGTTGTCCTGATACGCGAGAACGTCGTCGCCCTCACGCGGCAGGTCGAGTGCTTCGTGAACCGTTACGCTGAAGAGCGCCCCTGAGGCCTTGTCCGCGCGCGCGGCAGAGTGATGCAGCGTGCCCGAGGTGCTGGCGTATTTGTTGTGGTAGACGGCGAGCGCACGCTGGTCGCCGAGGCGATTCGACCACGCGAATACGTTCTCATCGACCTGGCCGTCGTCGCGCCAGAAATCGAACAGAGCGAAGTTGGCACTCTCCGCGAA
Organism: Acidobacteriaceae bacterium; assembly: GCA_049679565.1. Lineage (GTDB taxonomy): Bacteria > Acidobacteriota > Terriglobia > Terriglobales > Acidobacteriaceae > Palsa-343. The sequence goes on along the minus strand of JBAUGH010000304.1, from coordinate 2,658 downwards.
GACATGCCGTTGTTTCAGCAGCGGAGCGATCTCCCGCTGGTGACGCTCAACCAGATGTTGGTTCGGGGTCTCCTCGTAGCGCGGGCGCTTGTACTCCATGCCGTACTTTTCGGTGAACGCTTCAATCTGCCCGTGGCCGAACATCGGCAGGCCCGGGAGAGTCGCCAACATGGTGCAGACCCCGAAATACTTGTCGCCTGTTCCGAATTGATCAATCGCCGTGCGCTCATCGGGATTACTCATGAAGTTCACGTAACGCTTGAGAATGTCCGGGTCGAACTCAATCGTGTTCTTGATCACCGACCGATACTTCGCATTCTCCTCGTCGCGCAGCATGTTCATGAACGCGCTGTTGTAGACGCGGTGCATTCCGAGCGTCCGCACAAAGTAGCCTTCCAGCAGCCAGAAGGCTTCCGCCAGCAGCAGCGTTCCGGGGACTTCCGCAGCGACGCGATCGACGACTTCACGCCAGAACTCATTGGGCATGGCGGCGTCGAACTGCTCCTGGGTCATGGCGTATTCGGCGCGCGAGGGGATCGACCCCCCGGCTCCGGGGATGGGAAACCACAGCCGCTCCACGTGCCGGCGCGCCAGCGTCATCGCGGCATCGAAGCGGATGATCGGAAACAGCCGCGCGACGTGCAGAATCGTCTGAATAACCTGTTCGCGTACATCGGCGCGCAGATAGTTGAGCTGCGCTGTGTCATTCCAGGGGAAGCTGGTTCCGTCATTGCCGTGGTAGATGTACTCCCCGTGGCCCGAGTGGTTGTCGCGGCGCTGGAAGACCACCGCGGCGTCGGTCTGGTCGTAGTAGTGGTCCTCGATGCGGATGGAGACCCGCCCATCGCTGGAAAGGTCGGGACCATTGAAACTGTAGGCCGGGTAGGGACGGTCCGGCCGCGAGAGGAACCACTCCGGGTGCTCCACCACCCACGGCGAGTCGATGCCCATGTGGTTGGGAACCATGTCGCTGGCTAGCCGAATCCCATAACGCCCAGCGCGATCGCGCAGATTGCGGTAAGCATGGTCCCCGCCCAGATCGTCGGCGATGCGGTAGTCGTAGAGCGAATAGGCGGATGCGACGGCGTCCTGTTGTCCGCGCATGTGCTTGATGCGCTCGGAGGCACGGCTGCGCTCCCAGATGCCGATCAGCCACAGCGCGTTGAGGCCGCGCCGGCCGAGCAAATCCAGCTCCGCATCGGGAATCTGGTCGAGCCTCTCGATCGGCCGGCCGTAGTGGCGCGAAAGCTGGGCCAGCCACACGTAGGTGCTCTTCGCGATCATCACGACGTTGGGCATCCAGTCCTGATCGGGGCTGAAGCGCTCGTATTCGATGTCCCCCGGGTGACCGGAGCGGAAATCCGGAACCTCTGAATGCTGCGTGTCGCTCAGCGCCGCGTGCCGGCGATGGTCTGAGGTTGGATGAAATCGCATCCAGACGGCAATTTCCTCTTCCTTCAGGACATCCGTGGCGAGCAGGACCTTGCGAAAGCTCTCCCCCAGATACGGCGCCCAGTTCTCGCGAATCCACGCCAGCTGTCCGCTCAGGGAATCGGGCGCAGCCTCAATCGGTGCGCGCAGCAGATCGATCAGATTGCCGCGCCCCATCCCGGTCGCCGGGCGCGTTGCGAAATAGCTGCCGAGCTGTGCGGTCACCTGCTTGTAGGCAGTGCTCTGCGCCAGCTTGGTGTCGTCAAAGAGCTCGCGGAAAGGGCGAAACGCCGGGTTCTGATTCGCCAGCCACAGCAGCATCAGTTCCTCAAGCACGGCTTCCCGGTGGGACAGCCCCTCCGTGGAGTCGTCCAGCCAGCGGTCCAGCGGCACCTCACCCCGGTAGATCGCAACGTTGGGAAACTCCTCGACGAAGGTCCGGAGCAGCTTCTCCACGTTGTCCTCGCCCACCCGGCCGGCAAACCAGTCCAGCGCGGCCTGCGTCACCTGCGGATCCCGGGTGCGGCGGTACTGCGCCACCAGCACGTGGCTGACCTCGTCGATGAGGCCCATGGCGAACAGAGCGCCCGGATTGACGGGATCGGCGTCCGGGTTCGCCGCCGTGCGGACTTCGGTCATGCGGAAGGCCAGCTGGCGGCAGGAGCCCAGGTCGCCGAAGATGACGTTGCCGACAAAGTTGAACAGCACGTCGCTGGCCTGGTACCGGTCGCGAGCCTCGCGGGAGATGTGGAATTCCATCATGGGTTTTCTCTTAGACGCGATTGCGGCGCTGCGCTTTGCCCACTGTTCCCTGGCCGCTCTGCGCTAACATACCGTTCGATGCCTGAACTGCCCGACATCACAGCCTACCTGACTGCACTCGAACCCCGCATCCTCGGCCAGAAGCTGGAGCGCGTCCGCCTGCAGAGCTTCACGCTGCTGCGCACCGTCGATCCCCCACTGGCCAGCGCGGAAGGCCGCACCGTGCGTGCGCTCCGGCGGATCGGCAAGCGCATCGCGATCGGCGTCGAGGGCGATCTCTGGCTCGTCCTGCACCTCATGATCGCCGGCCGCCTCCACTGGAAGGCGCCCGCCGCGAAGCTGGCGGGGCGCAATGCCCTGGCCGCCTTCGATTTCCCGGCCGGCTCGCTCATCCTCACCGAGGCAGGGACAAAACGACGGGCATCCTTATATGTCGTCCGCGGCGACGAGGGGCTCGCCGGTCTC
>JBAUGH010000303.1:0-15438 GCA_049679565.1 Acidobacteriaceae bacterium | reverse complement strand
CTTTGGCGGTTGGCTCGAGTGGGCGAGCACAGACGTTCAGCTTCCAGACTTACGGGCGCCCCGACGGGCTCACCGACCTCGGCATCGGCAGCGTGGTCCCGGCGGCGGATGGCGGCCTTTGGGTGGGCACCCAGAATGGCCTCTTCTCGTTCGACGGCTCGCATTTCACGCGCGTGCCGTCGGTTTCGCCCGGGGAATCTCCCTTCATCTCTGCCACGTGGCTGGATCGCCGGGAGCGGCTGTGGTTCATCGACAGCGAGTCCATCTACTTCCGGGAAGGGACAAGAACGCAAAAGGTCTCGCGGCGCGATCTGAATTTCGGATATTCCACGCCGCCGGCAATCGTCTCTATGGCAGGAACTCCCGACGAGGTGTACTTCACCGGGGGAGGAAAACTGCGGCGGGCGTTCTCGATCGACAAGGGCGCCAGCTGGACGGTGGAGGAGGTCTTCGCGGCGGCGCAAAAGGCGGCTGAGCCTGCTCTGGCGGATATCCACGGCCTCGCGGTGCGAGGCGGAAACGAATTATGGATGGGCTGCGGCGCCGGGGTTTGCCAACTGGCAGACGGCAGGCTGCGCGTGTGGGGCGAAAAGGATGGCGTTGCGCGCGGTCTGTGGAGTGAACTGTTTGTCGATCATGCAGGGAAACTCTGGATTCGCGGCTCGAATCAGATTTTGTCGCTGACGCCCGGAGCTCTGGTTTTCCGCAGGGACGAGGGTGGCCTTGCGCCTCACGCTCTCGATGCGGGCACCGGAATGTTTGTTGAAGAACCGGGCGGCCGCCTGGTGACGGGGATTGCCAACGGTATCGGCGTACACGACGAGCGTGGATGGCATGCCATCACCACCAGTAACGGCCTCCCGGCAGAAATTGTCAGCGCCCTGTGCGTCGATCGGGACGGAACGCTGTGGATGGCGCTGACGGGCCTCGGGCTGGTGCGGCGGCTTGGGTCAGTGAACTGGCAGGGGTGGACGTCGCGTGATGGGCTGAGCAGCAATAACATCTGGGCGCTTACGCGCGATGCCGACGGTACGCTGTGGGCGGGCAGCGAAAGCAACCTGGATATGTTGAGTCCGGGCAGCGATCGATTTGTGCCGGCGGGGGCAAGCGGGAAGAAGCCGAGCACTCATGTGCTCAGCGTGCTGGCCGCGGGGGACGGCCGCATTTGGTTCAGCACCGGCAGCGGCGACCTCGTCGCGTACGATCCGCATCGGCATCGCAGCCGGATTGTGACTCATCTGAAAGGGATCTATCACCTGTTTTCCGACCGGAACGGCCGCATCTGGATTTGTTCGGGAGAAGGAGTCCGGTGGATCGACCCGGCGAAAGACGACGGACGAGAGGAGGTGATCCGTGCCGGCCCGGTTGAAGGAGGACAGATCTTCGATGGCGCCGAGGACCCCTCCGGGGCTCTATGGTTTGTGGGCAATCGAGCAATTTTCCGTTTGTTCCGCGACCAATGGAGCCGGGTCCCTCTTCCTCCGGATGTGCGGATCGCGACTTTTGGGCAATTGGCGGTGGCTCCGGATGGAACTCTCTGGATCACGCCGGTCGGCCGCGGAGCGGAACATCTCCGTTATGAGGGTGGCCGGCTGGTCCGGATTGCCGAGCCGCCGCCGATGCCGATTGCTTCCCAGGATGTGGTGGTGCTGCACGTCGACAGCCGCGGGTGGGTATGGGCGGGCACCGACAGCGGCATCGATGTTTTCAACGGGCAGCGCTGGATCCACATTACGCGCCAGGACGGTTTGGTCTGGGACGACATCGATACCAACGCCTTCTTCTGCGACCGGGACGGTTCGGTTTGGATCGGCACCAGCGGGGGCATTGCCCACGTCATCCATCCGGAGGATCTGTTCCGCAGCGAGCCTCTTGAGGTGATTCTCAGCCAGCCGAAGCTGGGCGCCGAGGCTGTTCGATCGGATGGCAGCGGCGTCTTTCCGTGGCACAATCTGCCACTGACGCTGCGTCTGTCCGTCTCCGATTCTTCGCGGGTGAACTCGGTTGAATACCGCTATCGGCTGGCCAGCCTGGAAAGCGACTGGACGCGCACTGCGGAGCCGCTGGTTCGTTATCCGTCGCTTCCCCCCGGCACCTATCGCTTCGAAGCCTTCGCGGTGGATGTGGATCGTGGCACGCGAACGCCGGAGGCTTCGCTGGATTTCCGCATTCTGGCGCCGTGGTGGCAGCGATGGTGGTTCGATGCGCTCGTGCTGCTGGCGGGGCTGGGCGTGGTCGTCCTGTTGTGGCGCTGGAGACATCGCGTTCTGCTCCAGCGTCATCAGCGTCTGGAGATCCTTGTTGGGGAGCGGACGCGCGAACTGGCCGAACTGGCGGTCCGCGACTCCCTGACCGGTTTGCTCAATCGCGCCGCCATCTTCGAACTCCTGGAGAAGGAGATTGAGCGCGCTCATCGCGGCGATGGTCTGCTCGGAATCGTGCTGGCCGATCTGGACCACTTCAAAGAGGTCAACGATCAGTACGGACATCCGGCCGGCGATGCGGTGCTGGCCGCCTTCGCGCAGCGGGTGCAGGGCTTTCTGCGCAACTACGATGGATTTGGACGCTACGGAGGCGAGGAGTTTCTCATCCTCATCCCGGGGATCGAGGCCGCGGCCCTGCAGGAACGCGTGGACAGCATTCGCGAAGCGATCGCATCCAGCCCCCTTGTAGTCAGAGGGTCTTCCCCGATCAGGATCACCTGCAGTTTCGGAATCGCCATGCTGAGCGAGGCCGACCGCACCTCGGGCACACCGATCGAGCGAGCCGACGCGGCGCTCTACCATGCCAAAGGCGCGGGCAGAAACCGTTTGAGTTGCTGGGAAGATATCCAGCCACTGCACACGGGGTAACATGGGTTCGAGCCCGGGGCGATGCGTCTGTAAGAACACCTGCTATGTCGTCCAACCCCTGCATTCTCCTTCGCGAAGAGGGTTTTCGTTGTGAGTTATCGACTGTGCCGCTCGGATGCGGCCCTGTGAATCGAGTCTCGAGCTTGTCCTGCAGGGTTCCGTCCTGACTTCTTTTGCCCCAGAGGCTCGGGGCTTTCCCAGTCGTGTCGCCAGTTCGCCGTAGCTGCGCATTTTGCCCAAGGGAATGGCAAGCAGAGCTTCCCCTACATTTTGTTGGAAGGGCGTTCCCCGCAGGCACTGCATCCGCTTCAAAGCCCTCCATGCGCAAAAGCCGGCGCAACGAGGCGCATAACTCCGTATCGTCATCCACGAGCCGGCTGCGAGTTCCCGGGGAGCGGGTCAGTCGGGCCCGGACTGCGAAGCGGCAGCCGGCGGCACTTCATAGAGCTGAAATTCACGGATCGCAGCAGGGCCGGCGCTGGAAAGGATATTGAGGCGGACTCGGGTGGTGGCGACCTGGGGAAAGATATCGATCTTCTGATGCCCGATCGCGTGGGCACAGGCGACGCTCTTCCATGCCTCGTGCTGCCACACCTCGATACAGTATTGTTCGATCTGCTGGCCGTCGTTCAGCCATTCCATGGTGAGGGCGCGATTGAAGGTCACGGGTTTTGCGAAGCGAACCTCAAGCGCAGCATGGCGGGAACCGCGGGGAGCGGACCAGAAGGTGTCAGGGTTGCCATCGAGGGCTGCTGCGGCCTCAGGAGAAGTGGGCACATGGGCTAATGCCAGGTTGTCGGCGTAGCGCGCTCGCAGAGCCTTGCCGAACGCTTCCAGCCGAGCAACATCGGCGTCGGGCAGGAGGCCGCGTCGATCGGGAGCAAGGCCGAGCATGAGCTGCGCTCCGCGGCCGACAGTGTCATCCCAGGTGGTGAGCAGCTGCTGCACGCTCTTCAGCGTGCTCTCGTCGTTGGGGTGCCAGAACCAGTGGCCGGCGTGGAGGGGTGTATCCGCTTCGACGGGCCGCCAGCGCAGGTAACCATGGCGATCAATAACATCCCAGTCTTCCCAGGGCACGCGGCCATCCTCATTCCCGACCCAGCGGGCATCGCCATAGGCGAACAGAGCCGTATCCGCGAAGACGATGGTGTTGGGCTGATAGGTGCGCAGAGTTTCAATGATCTTTTCGAAGTTATAAACATGGCCAGCGCTGCCCGCGCCATCGAGCCAGAACTCCGCGAGGTTGCCGTAGTTCTGCGCCAGCTCCGCTAACTCAGCGTTGTAGTAGGCGTCGTAGGCAGCGGAGTCTTTGTAACGGGGATCATGGCGGTCCCAGGGCGAGAGATAGATGCCGAACTGCAGGCCGTACTTTCGAGCAGCCCGTTCGACGTCGCCGACCACGTCTCCCTGTCCATTCTCCCAGGGACTGCTTTTCACGCTGTAGTTGGTTTGTGCCGTTGGCCAGAGGCAGAAACCGTCGTGGTGTTTGGCTACGAGGATGACGTATTCTGCGCCGGCGGCGCGAATGGCGCGCATCCACTGGTCGGGGTCGAACTGGGTGGGATTGAAAACGGAGGGACTGGCTGTGCCGTCCCCCCACTCGCGGTCGAGGAACGTATTGGTGCCGAAATGGATGATGACGCCGAAGCGGAGGTCCTGCCATGCAAGCTGCTGGGGTGAAGGGCGGACGTCAATAAAATTCTGCGCCAGCGCGGATTGAACAGAGGCGGCGGCGATCAGGGCGGCTGCGCAAAGAAAATGGAAGAGGGTTCTCATTCAGACTGCGTGGACCTCGATATCGCGAGCGCGGAAGGCGCGCAGAGCATCCGGAGCAATTCCGCTGTCGGTCACCAGAATATCGATTTCGCCGGCGGGGCAAATGAGCGCGGGGCTGACCATGCTGATCTTGCTGGAGTCGGCGACAACCACCACCTGTTTGGCCTGGCGCACCATGGCGCGGAAGACGGCTGCCTCGTCCGGTTCGATGGTGGTGACCCCGCATTGGGGGTCGACGCCGCAGGCCCCGATAAACACCGTGTCCAGGAACACACTGTTCAGCATCTCGACAGCAATGGGGCCGGTAAGGGAAAAGGCGCCGGCCCAGCGCATGGTTCCGCCGGTCAGGGTCACATTGAGCGCGGGCTGGTTGCTGAGCTCCATGGCGATGTTGACGGCGTTCGTGATCACGTGAATGGAATTGCGATGGCGGATGCAGCGCGCCACCTGGGTGGGAGTGGTGCCGGCGGTGAACCCGACCGTGTCGTGCTCACGGATGAGTTCGGCGGCGGCCATTCCGATGCGGCGCTTTTCCTCGGCAAAGCGCGACTCGCGCACCTGAAACGACGAGTCGAAGCGAAAGGCTTCGTACTGCATCTGTTCCGCCAGCCGGGCGCCGCCGTGGGTGCGATGGACGAGGTTACGCTGCTCGAGCCGGGCCAGGTCGCGGCGAATGCTGGGAGCCGAAGCGCCCAGCATGCTCACCAGGTCGTCGACTGAAGCGTTGCCGTGCCGCAGGAGGACCTGCACAATTTTCTTCGCCCGCTGCTCTGTTTTTACAGACATGGTCGTGACGAACCATTATGCCGGAAAGGCGCCGGTCTCCCGGTTCGATTGCGGGGCATCATCGGCGGCTCCCGGAGTGGAGCAGCGCAGCGGCTCGCTCCTCGCCGATTCTCTGCAGGACATCCGCGAGTGCGCGCACATCGGTTTCCTGCACACCGTAGCGCGTGTATTCCCGGTGGGAGAGCTCGCCCATAGTCACGCTCTGGCGGCGATACTGTACCGGACCGGGCCAGGCGGTTCGCAGGCTGGCGTGGAACTCGCTCGCGCCGGTAGCTTGTGCGACATCGGCAAGGGTTAGTGCGGTGATACCACCGCCGGCCATAACGCGTATGCGGCTGCCCGCGGCTTGCACCATACGCGCGACCGCAGCCAGCCCCTGGTTTACTTTGGCTGCGCCGCCGGAAGTGAGAACCCGCTGCGCGCCGGTTGCGATCACAGCGGGAAGGGCAAGGGAGGGATCGGGGGTCATGTCGATGGCGCGATGGAAGGTCACCGGCAGCGGGTCGGCCCTCTGCACCAGGCGCCGGGTGCGGTCCACGTCCACATGCGCGTGGTCATCGAGCACGCCGAGGGTGATGCCATCTGCGCCCAGACTGCGGGCATGAACGATGTCGTCTTCCATCGATTCCATCTCGGAGTCCGAGTAGCAGAAGTCGCCGCCCCGGGGACGAATAAGGACATAAAGTTCAATGGCAATGCGGTTTCGGACCTGGGCCATGAGCCCGTGGGAAGGGGTAATCCCTCCCTCCAGCAGATCGCTGCAGAGCTCCAGGCGGTGCGCTCCGCCGCGTTCCGCCGCAATGGCGGAGTCTACCGAATCTGCGCAAATCTCCAGAACCATTGTCCCCGCCTGCGGCTCGCCCGCAATTTCTTTTGCACCCGCGCGCCCGCCAACAAAGTTCAGGGGCAAAATGAGAAGCGCGGCTGCCGAATCGGATCGTGACAGGCAGCCGCTGTTTGCCTAGAAATCGTAATGGGCGGAAAACTGCAGGTGGCGCTCCTCAGACCGTACCGGAGATCCCTGATTTGAAATATTTCCGAAAGTCGAGTCGGTGACGCCGGTATCCGGATTTCCGTAGCTGGCAATGTTGAGTGCGTTAAAAGCGTCAAAGCGGAATCCGATGGACTGCTCGCGCCAGGTGTAGAAGTCCTTCGCCATGGAAAGATCGGTATTCAGGAAACCCGGGCCGCGCACATTTCCGTTCCGGGCCGTGCCGAAGGTATTCGGAGCAGGCACACCGTAAGCGCAAACCCCGTTGTCGACTCCGGGAGTAGTGCAGGGAGTGGCCGAAGCGTCGGTACCGAACCAGTTGTCGATGCTGCGATCGACGATCTTGAGTTTGCGATATTGGTTGGGCCGCGAGTTGCCATAGCTATTGGAGTTATTGCCCGGACCGGTGAGGGTTTGCGGGAAGCCCGAATAGCCAACCCCGACCGCTGAAAACCGCCAGCCGCCGACCGCCTCATTCACCCAGCGATTGGCGGTGGAGAGGAACTGTTGCCCGGTCCCGAAGGGCAGGGCGTAGACCATGGTCCAGTTGATATTGTGCTGCACGTCGTAGCCGGCCGGGCCCCAGTCAGCGGCACTGTCGTAGTAGTTCTGGAAGGCGCCGCTGAAGCCGTTGACCTGCAGTGCATAGTTGCCGAGGCTGTTGGTGAGAGCCTTGCCATAGGTGTAGTTCACGGTGAATTCCAGGCCGTGATACAGCCGCTCGCGGAGCACCGCCTGCAGCGCCTGATAGTTCATGGCCGCGCGTGACTCGGTAATGAGCAGGGGATTGGATCCGATACTGGTGGCAGGATTGGCATTTACGCCCAGGTATTTGTTGTTGTAGTAAGGGGCGGAGGTGGAGTCGCCGTTCACCAGCCACTGGTTCACGTTGCCGTAATCCTCGACGTGCTGGCCCTGCTCGCCCAGATAGCCCACCTGCAGCGAGGTGGTTGGGGTAAGAGCGTACTCGGTGGTCAGGTTCCACTCCTGCACGTAGGCGGGCTTCATGTCCTTTGGATACACATTGAACGTACCGCCGTAACTCACCGAGCCTCCGGTAAAGCCCTGCTGCACGGTTCTGGGAACGTTGTACGGAGCAGCGTTGGTGGGCGAGTAGCCGGGGGTCTGAATCGCCTGAATGAAGGGAGTAATCGAAGTGAGGCGCTGGTTGGAGGAGTTGCCCTCGAAGAAGCTGGTGGCTCCGTATCCGCCGCGAATGACAAATCGGTTGGTCGCCTGGTAAGCGAAGCCCAGACGGGGCATGAAATCGTTCTGGTCGTCATAGCAGCCGGAGTTGCTGCACAGGCCCGATCCCGGAGGCGCACCGGCGGGAATGGCATGCGCGTAGAGAACCTGGCCGGTAGCGAGATCGATGTTGCCGGTCTTGTTATTCTGCTCGACCCAGGGCTCATCATATTCGTACCGCAAACCAAAGTTCAGCGTGAGCCTGGGCATGGCCTTGTAGCTGTCATCCGCATAGAAGGCGGCGCGCCACTGGCGCTGGCCGACGTTCACGCTGGAGAGCGTTGCAGCGGCACCGCTGACGTAATCCAGCAGGAAGTCGGCGCCGCCGTAACCACCCGCATTCGAGAGCGACGGGTTGCTGGTGAAGGCGCCGGAGTAGTCCAGGCTGCCCATATACCCATAATTGTTGGCGGTGGGATAGTTGTTCTGGTAGCGCAGCGACTGGGTGCCGAATGTGAACGCGTGCTTGCCGTGCTGCCAGCTGACGTCATCCATGTAGCTATAGGTGTTGTCGATAAGGCCCCCGCCGTAAACCGGGTTGCCTCCCGCGGTGATGCCGCCGCCGATGCTTTGGTAGGTGTAACCGGCAAACGACTGGTTGGGGAAGGGAATTCCGATTTTCTGATCGCCCGTGGTGCCGAACACGCCCGTCGGATCGGTGGAGAAGTTTTGTGCCCAGATGGTGCGGGTGAAACCCACGTGCAGAGAGTTGACCAGTGTGGGTGAGAAAATGTGCACCCAGTTTGCGCCGCTGAGCTTGGTGGGATAGAGGTTAGGACCCGAGAATGAAATCGCCAGCACCGGCGTCGAGCCATCGTAAGCAGTGGACATGGAGTAGAACCCGGTAATCTTGTCGGAAGCCCTCAGGTCATACTCAATTTTGATGTCTCCCTGGTTATTCGCCTTATAGCTGCGCCTGGGCCCCTGATAGTCGTTGGCCGCAATGCCGTCTGTCGGGGTTGCATTGGGAAGCGGATAGACGGTTGTGTTGGCGAAAAGGAACTTCGCGACGGGATTCACAACCGGAACCCCCTTGTCACCGGTAAAGGGCGCGTAGTTGTTCTGCGAATCATACAACTGGATGGGGTTGCTGCCGGTGAGCAGGGCCGAAAAGTCGCCGCTGCGCATGGCCTGGGTAAAGACGCTGGCCGATCCGGTGCCGCCCACGTGATAGCGCGCGGCGAGATAGTCCACGAAGAAAAACAGTTTGTTGTGAAGGATGGGGCCGCCGAGGGAGCCGCCGAACTGGGCCTGCGAATAGGGGTTGACGGGAATGACGGGGCTCTGATGATCGTTAGACCATGAGTCAGCGTTCATCCGGTAGTCCTGGACATAGCCGTACGCGGACCCATGAAACTGATTCGTGCCGCTCTTCAGGATCGAGGCCACGCCGCCGCCGTTGACGTTGCCCAAACCGACCGGGGAATTGGCAGTGACCACGGTTACTTCCTGCAGAGCCGCGGGCGCGGGGCTATAGGAGATGAGATTGTTGAAGGTCTCGTTCATATCGATGCCGTCAAGGGTAAAGTTGTTCGCCTGGGCGCGGTTGCCATCGATGTTGACCGTGTCGGTAAAGTAGGTGCTGCGCTCGATGCTGGTGGTTCCCGAGGTCCCGGCGGTGCTTACCGAGCCGGGGACATAGAGTGTGAGCGCAGAAAAATCCAGACCATTGAGGGGAAAATTCCGGATGGTATTGGCGGTAATGGTGCTGCCCAGCGTGGCATTGGTTGTGTCCAAGATGGGAGCGGCAGCGGAGACGTTGACCGTGGTCGAGACGCTGCCCGGCGACAGGGTCACGTTGAAGTTAGCTGTCTGCATTGCTTCAAGGTGAAAGGACGGTATGGTCTTTTCGCCAAAGCCGGCCGCTTTGATCGTGACCTGGTAATTGCCGATGGGGAGGTAAGAGATCCGGTAGACGCCAGCCGAATCGGACGTGGCGGCCGTATCCACGCCGGTGTCGAGATTATGGGCGATCAGTTGCGCGCCCGCCACGACGGCTCCGCTCGGATCCGTCACTTCGCCGGTGATCGCACCGGTCACCGTTTGCGCCATGCACGTGGGAACGACCAGCAACAGAGTCGCTGCGCATCCCCGGATCAACTGCCTCAAATTTGCCATCATCGGAATTCTCCCCCTGCTGTTTTATTTCCGGTCCCGAGGAGTTTGGTTTCGGCTGCACCGGCGGCAGAAGGCCGCAGTGTCAGGTAGAAGGATATCGGGCACCAGTGAACCATAAATACGGTCATATGGGCAATAAAAATGATCGAAATGTGCAAAAAGGGGATTGTCGCCGGATCGAGGGGTGGGAGAGGCTCCGATCGTACGCACCCGTTTTTGCCTGAATGCCGAGGGGTTTCAGGATAGCGAGGCGCGACGTGGGCGATTCGGAGCTAGTCCTGGGCCCGCGCTGGAGATGTCATCGAGGACGATTCAATTCGAGGACGACGACCGGCCCGTGACCGAAGGGGACGTCCACTCCCTGGCGCAACTGGCTTCCGGTCCAGTCAAACGTCTGGCTGGAGGTCCACGCGCGAGCGGTAACTTTGCCGTCGGGAAAACCGGGAACGGCAACCTGCGCTGCGGTGTCGTGGGCATCGTTGCGAAAGAGAACGATGATGCCTTCACCAGCGGCGGAGAATCGCGCGAAGCCGTCCCAGCGGTCGCTGCGGGGCTGACGCCAGGAGCCAAGCGGGAAAAACGATTCGTTCAGGGGAACCCGCGAGCGGAGGGCGCGGAACCTTGCAATCCAGGAGGCGTAATGGGCGCGGTCTTCGGCAGAGAGACGAGAGAAATCGCCCAGCAGCAAGGGGCCTGAGCCCATCTCGGTGGCGGCGCGGACCTGCCAGGAGCCGGTTTCTGCCTGGAGGTTGCCGATGAGCATGGTTTCGGTGGGGATGGCCATGCCGCGCTGGTAGAGGAGCATACGCGCGGCGCGCGGGCCGGCGTCCTCGGGGGTGCGGTCGGTGACGTTGCTGATCCAGTCGAGATCGGCTTCGCGAAGGAGGCCATAGTCGATGAGGTGCTTGCCTCCCCAAAGCTCGAAGGAATAGTCGAGGAGAAGATCGGGAAAGCGGGCATGCAGCCGCTGGGCGATGGTGGTGAGGGCTTCGTAGGTGCGGGTAACGTATTCGCGGTCCGCGGCGCTGGTTTGGCGCTCGCCGCCGGGGCCGTAGCAGCCGGGCGGCTCTCCATAGGTATTGAAAGCGGTTGTCAGGTCGAGCTTGATGTAGCGCAGGTGGTATTGCTGAATCGCCGCGGCGAGGCGATCAGTGACCTCATCGCGGTACGGCGAGGTGAGATTCATGAGGACGCTGCCGGCCATATGACGCACGGCTCCGAACCGATCGTGGCAGGCCCAGTCGGGATGCTGCAGGTACACAGGGGCGGAGGGATCGACATCGGCGAGGGGGAACCACAGGCCGAACTGCATGCCGGTTTGCTGCGCGATTGCGGTTTCTGAGGCCAGCCCGTGGGGGAAGAGAACGGGATTGACAGCGTTGTCACCGCGTTTCTGCTCCCATCCATCGTCGATGACGAAGATGCCGAATCCGGACTGGGCGACGGCGCGCTCGACGCCCAGGAGTTGCGCGGATCCGATTTTCGTTTCCCACGGTTCCCAGGTGTTGAACATCCAGCGCGGCGCTTCCGAGGGAACGGGCCGCGCGACGTGATGGACGACGTATTGAGGGATAAGCCAGTGGGGATCCTGGGCAGTGCCGCGACGGTAGAGGAGAAAGGAGACGGCGGCGGAATCGAAGGTTTCGCCGGGTGCGAGGGTTCGCTCGAAGGGAAAGAGATCGGTGTCGTACATGGCGACGACGCCGGGCTCCCACTGGTGCCACTTACCGATGACGCCGACTTCGGTGCGCTTGAGAACACCGGGGACCTCGCTGAGGACGGCGACGCCATCGCCGGTGCGCGCGCTTTCGAGCAGGATGGCGACGTCGTCGGAGCGGCCGGTGAAGAAGATTTCTCGCGGGGTTTCTCCGTAGCCGCCGTAGGCCAGCAGGTCGGCGGGCGGCGCGGGCTCGAGCGGTTCACAGGCGATGGAGAGTTGGCTGAGGACCATGGGTTGGGAGCGGCGATTGGTAATGGTGAGCGATTGACGGATCGCTGTGGAATCGGCGGGCAGCGCGTAGTGGAGGGTGACGGTGAGGGCGCCGTCGGTCGAGGCGAGATCGAGGTCGAGGGTTCGGTCGCCGGCGGGGTCCGTAGCCGGTTGGGCGTGGACGAGGGAGAAGGCGGCGTTTCCGGTATAAGCGCGGCCGTTGGCATCGAAGCGGAATTCGTGGCAGTAGCCGTCGAGATGTTCGAGCGCTGGATCGACGAATTCCCTGGCATCCGCGAGATTCTGCCAGTGGAGATTCTCGAGGCCCTGATGGTCGAAGGCGATCTCGCGGCGGACGAAGCGATTGCCGAGGGTCCAGTCTCCGGTCCGGCCGCGGGTCTGGGAGCGCGCGACAGGGGCAACGCCCGCGGTGACGATGAGGCAGGCGACGAGTCGATTTTTCAGAGCGGCGGTTTGAGGAACGATACGCAAGGAAGCTCCCGCTGGAGGATTTAGTGCGAATGAAGCGAGTTACTCCGGGGCGTCATATTCGAACCAGTCAAAGTCGGCAGGATGGACGCAGGGCTTGCCGTTGCCGGAGCTGAACATGCCGACGAACGCGCCGGTCCAGACATTGGCGACCTCGCTGGAGATGAGGCGCTCGAGTCCGGTGCCGAGAATGTGCCAGCCGCCGTCGGACTGGGCCCAGGAAAAGGTGTAGCGGTTGGTGTCCGAGTCGATGCGCAGAAGCAAGGGGCCGTCGCCGACCGGAGCCGTCGCAGTGACCTCATGCATATCGCCGACCTGCTTTTCGAGGATCACGACGAGGTGGCTGCTGCGGAGGGTCTTGACGATCTCGTAGTGATAGCCGGGGGACATGAAAACCACCAGGCCTGCCTCCTCGTTCTCCTCCGCTGGAGTGAATTCCATGCGCGCGGTGGAGCGGGTGGTCCACTCCGTTTGCCTTCTGCCGATGAAGGCGACGGGAGCCGCGAACGAGAGATTCGCTGGCTGGCCGTGCAGGCGCAGGTAGTCGGGGCGTTCGGTGAGGGAATATGCGGTCACGCCCAGCGGGCCGATCGTGTTCCATTGGGAGTTCAGGTGCGGCGCGTTGAAATCATCTTTTGGCGGGACGGCGGGCCAGGGATGGGCGGGCAAGGCGGGCTCGTCGACGTGGAGGTTATTGATGTCGACGGGACGGACGGTGGGCCAGCCATTGCGCCAGCGGACGGGGTAGAGAAAAGTCTCGCGGCCCAGGCTGAAGCTGGCGTATTCGGGATGCCGCGTGCCGAGGCAAACAACCCACCAGTTGCCGCCGGGGGTATCGGTGAGATCGCAATGGCCGACGGAGCGGACCTTGAAGTCCCAGGAGGTGTGCTGCGCGATCCATGGATTCGCCGGATCGTTCTCGAAGGGGCCCCACGGACTGCGGCTGCGGCCGACGGTTTCCATGTGGAGGAAGCGGGTGCCGCCTTCAGCTTCGATCAGGTAGTACCAGCCGTTGATTTTGTAGAGATGCGGACCTTCAGCATCGTCGGTGACCATGCCGGTGGAGATGGTTCGCAGAGGAGAGGTGAGGTGTCCGGTGCGAATGTCGATGGTAGCCTGGACGATGTTCTGGGTGTTGGAGGGGCCGCGGCGAGTGTAGTAAACGGCGCCGTCCGCATCGAAGAAGAGGCTGGGATCGAACATGCCCTGATCGACCTTGACCTGGTCTGCCCACGGGCCCGCGGGGTTTGCGGCCGTTACATAGAAGTTATCGCCGCCGCGGACATCGGTGGTGATGAGATAGAAGGTGCCCTTCCAGTAGCGCAGGGTTGCGGCGTAGGTGGAGGGGTGTTGGCTGCCGAGACGTGCAAACTGCGAAGGGCGCGCGAGCGCGTATCCAATGCGCTGCCAATGGACGAGGTCGAGGCTGTGATAGATGGGGCAGCTGGGGAAGTATTCAAAGCTGCTGGTGGCGAGATAGTAGTCGCGACCGACGCGAACGACCGATGGGTCCGGGTTCAGGCCGCGGAGGACGGGGTTGTCATACTGCGCCCGCAGAGGGTGCGACAGCGGCAGCAGCAACAAGAGCAACAACAGGACTCCCGCTCGTTTCAATCTCATTATCCTCAGCTCGCTCGACTCCATCGGGGGACGACAATCATCTGCAAAAGAGAGCGGCGTCCCGCGGAGGCCGTCGCGGGACGCCGGGAACCGGAATTCAGGAAACTATTCCTGATTCCCGTTTCCAAAGATGTACTTGAGGGCGAACTGAAATTCACGCGCGTCACTCGGGCTGTCGCGGGTGTTGGTGATGGAGGCAAAGGCAACGCTGGAGGGAGTGAGGGTTCCGGGTTGCCCGAAGTTCGGGGTATTGGTAATGTTAAAGACCTCGCCGCGGAATTCGATGATGTTAGTCCTGGGCAGATAGAAGAGCTTCTGCACGCCGATATCGCCACGGTGGAAGGCAGGACCGAAGCCTTGCCCGGGTTTGGAGCCGAAGGGGGTGAAGTCGGTCTGGCCGACGGTGGTGGCGGACGCCGGGTTGGAGAACGCGGCCGCGTTGAACCAGTGGGTGATGGATTTGCTTCCCTGATAGAGGATGCTTTTGTCGGGGAGGGCATAGCAGCCTTCGGAGTTGGTGGTGCTGATGGTGCAGCTGACGGTTACCGGCTGACCGGCCTGGTAGGTTGCGATGCCGTTGAGGTTCCAGCCGCCCAGCGTGCGGGCGAGGAGTCCGTTGCCGTTCATCCAGCGGCGACCGGGGCCGAAGGGCAACTGCCATCCGCCGCCGACGTGGACGATCTGCTGCGACTCAAAATCCTCGTTGCCATACTCACCCTGCATGCCGAAGCCCTGAACGAAGGGCGCGCGGTAGCCGAGGGAGTTGAAAAGAGTGGAATCCGATCCGTAGCCGAGAAACTTCTCCCAGGTATAGTCGGCGATCAGGCTGGTTCCGGCGCTGAAGAGCTTCTCGTATTTCGTCTGCAGCGAGTTGTAGTTGGTGGAGCCTTCGAGCCACATGTAGTAGTTGTTGGTGGGGAGTTTGGGATAAGGCAGATAGCTGGCCAGGGTGGTGCCGGCGGGCAGGACGGCGGGAAGCACCTCGGTTGGCCGATTGCTGCCAATCTCGCTTTCGATGTGGCGTGACTCGGTTCCCACATAAGCGATCTGGAAGTACTGGCGCTGCGTGATCTGGACCTGAAGGGTGAGGTTGTCATCCTGCACGGTGGGGACGCGGGCGTTGTACTGGACGCCGCGGGGCGAGATCTGCGAGCCGATCGCAAGGGCCGGTGAGAGCGGAACACTACTGAGTCCCTTGTCGATGGGGCCGATGGAGCCGTCGCTGCTGAGACCGGCGACCGTGGTGGAAGTCACGTTGACGGCAAAGCTGAAGGGATAATCGTCTCCCGGGTTATAGCCGTCGCCGCGGGCATAGATACCGGCGTAGAAGATGCCGTATCCGGCGCGGAGAACCGCAAATGGGGTAAGTTGATACGCCAGGCCGAGCCGGGGGCCAACGTTAACCGGAGAGAAGTGGCCCAGCTCGTGGTTACTGGTATAGACGATGGGAATGCCCTGGGCCGCCATCAGCGCGGTGAAGCTGGGCGAGAGGGGAACGTTGCGAGCGCGGTCGTCGATCAGATATTCCGTCTGGCCATTGGGGGAGGCAAAGGAAGGAACGAAGTTAGCGCCGCGGCCGAAGTGATCGACACCGATCTGGAAGTAGTCGTAGCGCAGGCCCAGATCGAGGG
>JBAUGH010000302.1:0-6810 GCA_049679565.1 Acidobacteriaceae bacterium | reverse complement strand
GTCCACATCGGCGTCGCTGAACGGCACGGCGCAGACGACGGGGCCGAAGATCTCTTCCTGCACGACCTTCATGCGGGGGTTGGTGTTGGTGAGCACGGTGGGCCGCACGAAGTAGCCGCGCTCGACGCCGGAGACCGGTCCGCCGGCGGTGACCTTCGCGCCTTCCTGAAGGCCCGACTCGATGTAGCCGACGACTTTGCGGTACTGCTCGTCGCTGACCAGCGGCCCCATCTGGCAGGAGGGGTCGAGTCCGGGAGCGAGTTTGATGCCGGAGGCAACTTTGCTGACGCCGTCCACGACCTGATCGAAGACCTTCTCGTGGATGTAGAGGCGGGAGCCGGCGCAGCAGCACTGTCCGTGATTGAAGAAGATGGCGCTGGCGGTGCCGGAGACGGCCTGGTCGACGCTGGCGTCGGGGAAGACGATGGCGGGCGATTTGCCGCCCAGCTCGAGGGTGACTTTTTTGAGGTTGCCGGCAGCGGCTTTGACGATCAGCTTGCCCACTTCGGTGGAACCGGTGAAGGCGATCTTGTCCACCAGATCGTGGGCGGCCAGGGGCGCGCCCGCTCCTTCGCCGTAGCCGGTGAGGACGTTAACGACTCCCGGCGGGAAGCCGGCTTCGTCGATGAGCTGCGCGAGGCGCAGGCCGGAGAGCGGAGTCTGCTCGGCCAGCTTGAGGACGACGGTGCAGCCGCAGGCCAGGGCGGGAGCGAGCTTCCAGGCGGCCATCAGCAGGGGGAAGTTCCAGGGAATGATCTGGCCGACGACGCCAATGGGCTCGCGCAGGGTGTAGGAATGGAAATCGTGGCCCGCGGAGAGAGGCAGTGTTTTGCCGGAGATTTTGGTCGCCCAGCCGCCCATGTAGCGGAACATATCGACGGCAAGGGGCACGTCGGCGACGCGCGCGACGGAGAAGGGCTTGCCGTTGTCGAGCGACTCAATCTCGGCGAACTCGTCGTTATGCTGCTCCAGCAGTTCGGCGAGTTTCCACAGCAGGCGGCCGCGCTGGGAGGGCGACATGCGGGGCCATGGACCCTCGTCGAAGGCGCGGCGCGCGGCCAGCACGGCGCGGTTCACGTCCTCGGCTTCGGCCTCGGGGACCTGGGTGAGGACGTCGCCGGTGGCGGGGTTGAAGACGGGGAAGGTTTTTCCGGAAGCCGCGTTCACGAAGCGGCCGTCGACGTACATGCGGTGGTCCTGGGAGACGAAGTCAGCGGTGGCGCCGCTGACGCGGGGATCGATTGCGAGAGTAGCCATGGTTCAAACCTCGGGTGCAAGGGGTCACGAACCGGACGGGCTCCTGAATCCGCGTGGTCAGAGGGGGCGCAGGTGAAAGGTGACGCCACCTTTCCGGGGACCGGTGCGTGCCGGAATTTGCACCGGAGAACACTACCACCGCGGGTTGTGCGTTGGCCAGGGCGCGCGTCGTTGCGCTGCCGGGCCGACGAACCTCGCGGCTGAAACCGCTCTACCAGTTCAGGTCGTGCTCTACAATGGCGGGCATGCCCAGCCGCCCTTCGAGCGAGAAGCTCATGATCTGCACCCGCCTGCCTAAGCTTTTCCCACTGGCCGCTCTTTCGCTGTTCCTCACGACCGGGTTGCCGGCGCAGGCGCCGGCCAGGAAAGTTGTCCACAGCGAGGCGGACCTGCCGCGCTTCAACTATCCCATCAGCGGGACGGCCACGCAGCTGGTCACGTCGGACAACGCGACCTTCCAGGTTTTCGCCGACAAGGTGCGGGCCGACGTCGACTCCGTTCTCAACGGCTATGACATCGAGGACCACGCGACGCTGCGCGATCTTCTGGGCGTCAAGCTGGACCTGGAGCTGCTCTCCGGCCAGAATCAGCAGGCTCTGACGACTGTCGGCCAGCTCCGCGCCGTCGAGGACAAGCCGGACGCGAAGCTGATGACCGGGCTCACCACGCGGGCCATGATCGAGGCCCAGCAGGAAACCGGCCAGAGCTCGGGCGCTGGCTACGATGCCGCGTTCGCGAAGGCTTATTCCGCCGAGATCAAACCGCTGCCCTGGCCGGTGGTCGGCAACAGTATCAAGGACGCGAAAAGCAGCGCCGAAATTGTCACCCCGGCGCTGGTCCTCGGCTCCATCCAGGCTTCAATTGAGCCGGCGGTCGCCAGGGCGCACCAGCTCAGCAACGATCTTGCGTGGGGACTGGTTGGCGCTCGCCTCGAAATCCAGCGCCTCCTTCCCCTGCAAAAGCAGGTGCTGGCGGTGCTCAGCCAGGAAGTCGCCGACAACAACGTGCAGAAGCCCGACATCTGGGCTGCGCGCGCTGTGACTCTCAGCGAGGCCGACGCTCTCACTCCGGTCCGCGTCGCCATCTGGGATTCCGGCTCGGACCTCTCTCTGTTTCCCGGCCGGGTTTACACGGTGGCCCATCCGGCTCAGGGTGAAGACCCGCACGACATCGCTTTCGATCTGAAGGGCTTCTCTTCGCACGGCTATCTCTACCCGCTGGACACGCAGCAAAAGGCTGAATACCCGAACATGCTGCGCGACCTGCAGGGCCTGGCCGACCTCCAGGAGTCCATCGACAGCCCGGAGGCGGACGCATTGCGGAAAGAACTGGCGTCGATGAAGTCCTCGCAGATTCCGGATTTCCTCCAGAAGCTGGAGCTGTTCGCCATCTACTCGCACGGCACCCACGTTGCCGGGCTCGCCGCGGCCGGCAATCCTGCGATTCGCCTGGCGGTGGGACGCATTACCTTCGACTGGCACAACGTTCCGCTGGCGCCCAGCGTGGAGCTGTCAGAGCGCTCGGCGAAGGATGATCAGGCCTATGTCGACTGGTTCAGGGCCAACCACATTCGGGTGGTGAATATGAGCTGGGGCGGCACGCCGCGAGACGACGAAACGGCTCTGGAGAAAAACGGGATGGGCAAGGATGCGGCCGACCGTAAGGCTATTGCCGCGCATCTTTTCGCCATCGAGCGCAGGGGACTGTACGACGCGATGAAGAGCGCGCCCGATATCCTCTTTGTCTGCGCGGCCGGCAATGCCGACAGCAACTCGAGCTTCGAGGAGATGATACCGTCCTCGTTCCGGCTGCCGAACCTGCTGGCGGTGGGCGCGGTGGACCAGGCCGGCGGCGAGGCCAGCTTCACCAGCTACGGCCCAACGGTCCGGGTCGATGCGGATGGCTACGAAGTCCAGTCGGTGGTGCCCGGCGGGAGCAAACTGCGCATGTCCGGCACCTCCATGGCGTCTCCCAACACGGTCAACCTCGCGGCCAAGCTGATTGCGCTCGATCCGAAGCTGACTCCGGAGCAGACCATTCAGCTCATCGTGCAGGGGGCGACCGCCAGCCCCGACGGCCGCCGCCACAACATCGACGAGAAACGATCGGTGGAGCTGCTGCATAAAATGATGCAGCCGTAGGCAGTATCCTCACTCCCCACGCAACGCGTGGTATCGCTTCGGCGGAGACCCGGGGGTTGTGCCCGAGAGGGCCGCGAGCTTCGGGCGGGAATTTATGATCGTTTCTGGACCGGATGTCGATTGCCGGATGTCGATTCCCTGGCGCGGCGGCTTCTGCGATGACCGGCCGAGCGGCTCGAAAGCGGTGGCGGACTCGTGATCATTAACCTGTCGCGGCGGGCGCATAACCACAACTGGGAACTCGATCCCATCATCCGGTCGCTGCTGGATACGGATTTCTACAAGCTGCTGATGCTGCAGTTCATCTGGAAGCATTTTCCGCAGACCCAGGCGACCTTTGCACTGATGGATCGGGGAGTGGCGGGGCGGCTGACCGGGCTGTTCGATCCTGATGAGCTGCAGGCACAGCTGGAGGCGACGAAGCAGCTCCGCTTCCACAAGTCGGAGATCATCTGGCTGGCAGGGAACACGTTTTACGGGCGGACGGGCATCTTTGAGCCGGCCTTCATGGAGTGGCTGGGCGAGGAGTTCCGGCTCTCCGATTACGAGCTGTCGATCGCCGACGGCCGCTTCTCCCTGCTGTTCCGCGGATCGTGGGTGCAGACCACGCTGTGGGAGATTTACGCGCTGGCCACGGTGAGCGAGCTGGCGACGCGCGCGCATCTCAAGCGGCTGAGCGAGCTGGAGCTGGACATCCTGTACGCGCGGGCGAAGGCGAAGCTTTGGGAGAAGATGGCGCGGCTGCGGGGCGTGCCGGGGCTGCGGGTGAGCGACTTCGGCACGCGCCGGCGGCACAGCTTCCTGTGGCAGGAGTACGTGGCGCGGGCGATGAGCGATGTGCTGGGGCCGAGCTTTCTGGGCACATCAAACACCTACCTTGCCTACAAGCACGACCTCGAAGCGATCGGCACCAACGCTCATGAGCTGCCCATGGCGCTGGCGGCCATGGCAACGAGCGATGAGGAGCTGAAGACGGCGCAGTACCGGCTGCTGGAGCGGTGGCAGCAGACCTACAAAGGCGAGCTGCTGATCCTGCTGCCCGACACCTTCGGCACCACGCAGTTTCTGCGCCACGCGCCGGACTGGGTAGCGGACTGGACCGGGCAGCGGGCGGACAGCAAGGATCCCTTTGTGGCCGGCGAGGAGTACATCGCGTGGCTGAAGGAGCGAGGCCGCGATCCGCGAAACAAGCTGTTCATCGCGTCGGACTCGCTGGATGTCGATGAGATCCTGCAGCTGCACGCGTGCTTCGCAGGGCGCATCGCGGCCGGGGTGGAGCGCAGCGTCTTTCGCCGGGCCGAGGATTTTCTCGATCCGCGGCAGTGGATTCCGGAGCGACGCATCCGTTTCAGCGCGGGGTGGGGCACGCTGCTGACCAACGATTTTCGCGACTGCAACCCGCAGGGCGGCGACGCGTTCGATCCCCCGCGGCTGGTGTGCAAGCTGCAGGACGCCGATGGGCGGCCGGCGGTCAAGCTGTCCGACAACGTCACCAAGGCTCTGGGTCCGCCGGCGGAGGTGGAGCGCTACCGGCGGGTGTTCGGGACGGAGGGCGTGGATCGGCGCCCGGTGGTGACCTAGGGGGCTTCGCCTGGCTCAGTGCGGTTTTTGCTCGGCCATGAGCTGGCTGAATTCTGCGGTGGAGCGCAGCGAGGCCAGCATCTGATCGTCGACCAGTTTGCGATTGTCGAAGCCCTCGTTGAGCGCCTTGCGCAGATAGTCGATGGCCTCGCTGTTGTGGCCATTGGCGGCGAAGATCCGGGCCAGGCAGTAGTCCTGCTGGGCGCGGTCCTTTGTTGGCAGCGACTCCACCACCATGAGGGTGGAACGCTGATCGAAGACGTGGGGATTGCCGGCGAAGGCGCTGCGGTAGGCGTCGAGACCGTCGTTTTCTTTGCCAAGGGCGAAATACGCGGTGCCCAGATTGCTGAGGGTGGATGGCGAGTTGGGCTCGAGGCGCAGCGCCTTGCGGTAGTACTTCACCGCCCGGCGATAGTCTTTTTTCGAGTAATAGACGGCGCCGAGATTGTTGAGCGCGGCGGGATAATCGGGGCGGAGGCGCAGGGCCTGCTGGTAGTCGCGGCGGGCTGCGTCGAAGGCGAAGAGATGATGCCAGGCCATGCCCATCTTGTCCCAGACCTGCGCCGATTGGGGGGACTTCTGATAGGCGGCGATGGCGGCCATATATTCGCCGCGGGCCATGGCGAGGTCACCACGGAACTCCGGTGTCAGCGTAGCCGGGGTTGCCGAATCGGAGGAGGCAAGGGTGGGGGCCGGGGCAGAAACCAGCGACTGGGAAACCGCGAACGCGGGAATCCCAAAGACCAGTGCGGCGACAAGGGCACACGAGCGCTGCATAGCGCCTCCATTGCGCGTTCCGCAGCAGGGCAGCGGAACGGCCAGGACTGTTCAGCAACAGGGCTGAACCGGACATTATGATGCTCCCGCGGGCGCGCGGGAGAAAAGAAACTTTTGTGGAGGGAGTGGAACGAGAGTAACCAGCGCGGCTCAGGTGAGAGGCGGCGTCGGGGGGATCGGGGCCGGGGTGGAGGGCCAGGTCGCGGGAACCGGGGGCGGTTCCAGGCGGTCGCCGAGCGGCTGATACCAGGAGCCGTAGAAACAGACGGCAAAGGACTGCTTGACCAGCGCGATGGCTCCGTAAAGTGCACACAGGAGGAGCAGATACAGCGCCAGCACCAGCAATCCGGCGATTACGCAATAGAGGATAAAGACGGTGGCCCCGCCGGGTCCGGCGTGCCAGAGGAAGTGGTAGAGCAGGAACCCGGCGCCTCCGCCGACGACCAGAGCGACGCCGAGGACGATGAAGACGGCCATCAGGCCAACCCAGGTCAGCCCCACTTCCAGCACGAAGCGCAGCAGCAGGTAGAGAGCGCAATGCCCGGGGCGCTCGCGCAGGAAGGCGAAGAAGCGGCCGAAGGCCGAGCCGAGCGGGGCGTCTTCGATGGCCAGGGGAGGAAGGATGAAATCCTCGGTGACCGCCTCGGCGACGGAGGCGACGATGGCGAACAGGAAGATGACCCCGTACATGGGGAAGATGTGGGACATGACCAGGGTTGGATCGCTGTCGATTTCCTGGGGCGTGAGGTGGCGCAGGGCGAGGAAGAGGTGCAGGAAGAGAGGTCCGGCCGTCACCGCGAGCAGCAGAAGAAGGGCCAGGGCGACGAGAAACATGAGCCCGAAGAAGCGCCAGGCCTGGGAGCGGTAGGGCGCCCAGGCTTGTCCCACGCGGCCATGGCGGTAGACGACCAGGTCGAAGAGGGTGAAGCGCAGCCGGCACCACAGCCAGCCCATCAGAATCCAGAAGGCGGCCGCGATGGCGCCGAGGATCGCCAGCACGGCGATGGCAACGGTGGAAGCGCCGCCGGCCAAAAGGTAGGTGGATGTCGTGCGG
>JBAUGH010000301.1:0-6176 GCA_049679565.1 Acidobacteriaceae bacterium | reverse complement strand
CACCTGCTCGCTCGAGCCGGAGGAGAACGAGCAGGTCGTCGAGGCGCTCCTGCGCGAGACACCCGGCGTCCGCATCGTGCCCGTGGCCGGCATTCTCGACCGGCTCGCCGAGCGGGGAGCCGTTTCCCCTGAGGGCCGCGAGCGGCTGCGCACCGCCACCGAAGGGGATTTCCTCCGCACCCTCCCCGGCCTGCATCCCTGCGATGGATTCTTTGCCGCGATCCTGGAGAAGCGGGAAACACCGTAAGGCGAGCCCCGGCCGGCGAGATTAGAGAAAGCTCAGACTCTCCCGCCTCCAGGTGGCCCTGGGACTGCTCCCCTCCCCCGCAGGAGAGAACCCATGGCGCCGTTGTTTACATGGAACGATTCTTACAGCGTGAAGGTTGCGCAGTGCGACACCCAGCATCAGAAGCTGTTTGCCATCATTAACAATCTGGCCGATGCCATGCGCTCCGGACAGGGCCAGCAGGTGGTGAGCAAAACTGTGAAGGAACTGCTCGACTACACCAACACCCACTTCCAGGCCGAGGAGGCTCTGCTCCAGAAGACCAGCTATCCGCAGCTGCCGGCGCACCAGGAAATGCACCGCAAGTTCATGGCCGACGTGGCGGTGATCGAGAAGCAGACCCGCGAGGGCAAAACTGCCAACTCAGTCGAGGTGCTCAACCTGCTGCGCAACTGGCTGATCAACCACATCCAGAAGGTGGATAAGCAGTATTCCGCCCATCTGAACGCCGCCGGAATCAAATAAGCCCGGCACGGCTGATCGAGGGCTAGCAAACCAGCTGGTTGCGGGTAAGCCGCAGGCCGTCCAGGTGGCCCAGCAGGGTCACTGCGACCCGGTCCGAGTGGAACAGCTCGGTGGCCATGGCCTGCACTTCCTCTTCGCTCACCGCTTCCACCCGCTCCAGCAGCTCGGCGTTGCCGAAGAATCGCTCGAAATACATCTGCTGCCGCGCCAGGTTCGACATGCGCGACATCGAGCTCTCCAGCGACAGCAGCAGGTTGCCCTTCAGCTGATCCTTCGCCCGCCGCAGTTCGCCCGGCTGCAGCGGCTCCTTCTTCAGCCGTCCGAACTCCTCCATGATCAGGTCGATCACCTGCATCGCCCGGTCCGCCGAGGTTCCGGCGTAGACGCACAGCGACCCGGTGTCCCGATACGGCGCCAGGTCCGAATAAATCGCGTACACCAGCCCCCGCTCTTCACGCACCGTCTGGAACAGCCGCGAGCTCATGCCCCCGCCCAGAATCGTGTTCAGCAGCAGCGTGATGTAGCGCGACGAGTCGGCCACCGGCGGCGCCGGCACGCCCAGGCAAAGCTGCACCTGCTCCAGCGACTTCTTGTTGCGCATATGGATCCGCGGCGTCACCGTCGGCACATGGGTCTCGCAGCACGCCGGCCCCGCCGCCAGCGAACCGAAATTCTTCCCCACCAGCTCCACAAAGCCGTCGTGCTCAATGTTGCCCGCCGCCGAGAAAACCATGTTGCCCGCCTGGAACCGCTGCTCGAAGAATCGCACCAGCGTGTTCTGGTCGAAGCTCCGCACCGTGTCGCGCGTCCCCAGAATCGGCTTGCCCAGCGGGTGCCCCCTCCAGAAATTCTGGGTGAAGATCTCGTGCACCAGCGTGTCCGGGCTGTCCTCGTCCATCTTGATCTCTTCCAGAATCACCCCGCGCTCCCGCGCGATCTCCTCCGAGGCAAACACCGGGTTCAGCACCAGGTCCGAGAGAACGTCGAGCGCCGTGGGCACATGCTCGTCCAGCACCTTGACGTTGAAGCACACCGTTTCCTTGCCGGTAAAAGCATCGAGGTTGCCGCCGATCGCGTCCACTTCCCGGGCGATGCGCTGCGCCGACCGCGACTTCGTTCCCTTGAAAACCATGTGCTCGACAAAATGAGAGATGCCGTTCAGCTCCGCGACTTCGTGGCGGGAGCCGACCCGCATCCACACCCCCATCGCGACCGAGCGCACATGCTCCATGCGCTCAGTAAGGACGATGAGGCCGTTCGGGAGGACAGTACGGCGAATATTGCGTTCGTTGGTCATTTTCGATTGTGGGGCAGGCGTGCCTGAGGGCCGACTCTATGCGGGAGTTTAGATGCGCTATGCTCGGACTTGTAGATGACGACCGGCGGGAAAACCCTTACCTCCATATTAGACGCTGGTCGACCGGCTTCCGATGAATCCCTTTTTGGCCTTTTGAATCATGAACTTAGCGATAAGCTCCAGGCCTTCCAGCTGCCCGGTTACCGCATCCGCCAGCTGGTAACCGGCCTTTACCGGCAGAATCTGGCGGACATCCGCGACCTCACCACCTGGCCAAAAGAGCTCCGCGAACGCGTCGCAGCCGCCGGCTTCCAGATCGGCCGCCCCCGCATCGTCGAGACCTTTCGCTCCGTCGACGGCACAGAACGCTACCTGATCGCCGGCCCCCAGTCCCCCAACCAGGACGGCCAAACCGTCGAGACCGTCTGGATGCCCGAGGGCGACGACGGCGACGAAGGCTCGTACGAGAGCGACGCACCCGGCCGCGCCCCCGGCAGGAACGACAAAAACTGGTCCCGCGCCACCATCTGCGTCTCCAGCCAGATCGGCTGCGCCGTCAACTGCCAGTTCTGCCTCACTGCAAAACTCGGCCTTCTGCGCAACCTCACCGCCGGCGAGATTGCCGGCCAGGTTGCCGCCGTGCTCGAGCGCCAGCAAGCCGAGCCCGGCCGCGACCGCATCAACCTCGTCTTCATGGGCATGGGCGAGCCCTTCCTCAACTACGACGCCTTCATGGCCGCCGTCCGCCTGCTCGTCCATGAGATGGAGATCCCCGAGTCGCGCATGACCGTCTCCACCTCCGGCATCGTCCCCGGAATCCTCCGCTTCGCCCAGGAAAAAGTTCGCCCGAAGCTGGCCATCTCGCTCAACGCGCCCAACGACGCCGTCCGCGAAGGCATCATGCCCATCACCCGCAAATGGAGCATCGCCGAAGTGATCGATGCCGTCCGCCAGATGCAACTCCGCCCCCGCGAGCGCGTCACCTTCGAATACGTCCTGCTCGCCGGCGTCAACGACCAGGCCGAGCACGCGGACGAGGTGGTCAAACTGGTCCGGCGAGCGCAATTTCCCGCCAAGGTCAATCTCATCGCCTGGAACCCCGGCCCCGGCGTCCCCTTCACCATGCCCTCGCCCGACGATGTCGCCCGCTTTCAGGACCGCCTCCGCGACCAGGGCGTCCCCGCCTTCATCCGCCGCCCCCGCGGCCGCGACATCTACGCCGCCTGCGGCCAGTTGAAGAAGACAGCCGGTAGCCCGCAACCGGGAGCTGACCTTCCCCCTGTGGATGGGAAACCTCCAAAACCGTGCTAATCTAACTCATCTTTACCGACGAAAGGAAGGCGCCATGTTGATTTCGAACCTGCCCCGCGATCCCCAACCGCAGCGGCCCGTGCCCTCCGTCGTCAGCTTCCTCTTCTGAGTCCGGCTCCATCGCACCAGGGCCGCAGGCGCATCGCCTGAGCCAGCCGTGCTGTCTGCTTTGCCAGATGGCCCGCTGATCCGTCACTCACAACCCAAACCAGGCTGGGCCAGGCCCCGGGCAAACCTCCGAGCCAGCTCCCGGTCCACCAGGAAATCGTTATGAACCGAACGAAACGTCCCCACAATCGCAGCGCCGTCTCCACCGTGCTCGCCTTCCTCTTCCGCCACTGGCGGCGTGAGGCGCGCTGGGTCGCCCTGGTCGCCGCCGGCATGACTGTCGCTACCGCCGCCGACCTCATGCTCCCTCTCTATTCCGGCCGTCTCGTCGATGCCGTCACCGCCCGCGGCGCCTCGCGCGTCCACGGCCTCCATGCCGCGCTGCTGGCCCTCTTCGCCATGGCCGCCCTGGGAGCCATCCTGGCCCTCGCCCGCTACGTCGCCTTCCTCGGCATCGTTCAGCTCACCGTGCGCCTCATGACGCGCATGGCCGGCGACGCCTTCTGGCGCGTGCAGCGCTTCTCCACCGACTGGCACGCCAACAACTTCGCCGGCTCCATCGTCCGCAAGATCACCCGCGGCATGTGGGCCGTCGATCTCATGGACGACACCCTGCTGCTCGCCCTGCTGCCGGCCCTGCTGGTGCTGGCCGGCTGCCCTCTCGTCCTCGGATGGCGCTGGCCCGCCATGGGCCTCGTGGTCGGCGCGGGCGCGCTCGTCTACGTCGCCGTCTCCGTGGCCCTCTCGCTGGGCTACGTGGCTCCGGCCGCGCGCCTCTCCAACGCCCAGGATACCCGCCTCGGCGGCTCGCTCGCCGACGCCATCACCTGCAACACCGCCGTCAAATCCTTCGGCGCCGAGGGAAGGGAAGACGCGCGCCTCCGCTCTCTGCTCGGCAAGTGGGCCCGCCGCACCGAGCGCACCTGGCTCTTCCACACCCGCAGCGGAGGCGCGCAGATGCTGGCCCTGCTCGCTCTGCGCACCCTGGTCGTGGCCTGCGCCGTTTGGCTCTGGTGGCGGGGCCGCGCCACCGCGGGCGACATCACCTTCGTCCTCACCAGCTACTTCCTCGTCCACGGCTACCTGCGCGACACCGGGCAGCACATCGCCAACCTGCAGCGCAGCGTCAACGACATGGAGGAGATGGTCGGCTTCGAGTCGCTCCCCCTCGGCGTGGCCGATCGCGCCCAGGCGCAGCCCATCCGCGTCACCCACGGCGAGATCGTCTTCGACCGCGTCACCTTCCACTATGGACGGCAGCACGAAGCCCTCTTCCGCGACTTCTCCCTGCGCATCGAAGCCGGCGAGCGCGTCGGCCTGGTCGGCCACTCCGGCTCCGGCAAGACCACCTTCGTCAAGCTGCTGCACCGGCTCTACGACATCGCCGGCGGCAGCATCCGCGTCGACGGCCAGAACATCGCCGGGGTCACCCAGGAATCGCTGCGCCGCCAGCTCGCCCTCGTGCCCCAGGAGCCGATCCTCTTCCACCGCTCGCTCGCCGAGAACATCGCCTACGGCCGCCCCGGCGCGACCCAGCGCGAGATCGAGGCCGCAGCGCGCCTCGCCAACGCCGATGCCTTCATCGAGCGCCAGGCGAAAGGCTACGCGACCCTGGTCGGCGAACGCGGCGTCAAGCTCTCCGGCGGTGAACGCCAGAGGGTAGCGCTGGCCCGCGCCTTCCTCGCCAACACGCCGGTGCTGGTGCTCGACGAGGCGACCTCGTCGCTCGACTCCGAGTCCGAGGCGCTCATCCAGCAGGCAACGGAGCGGCTCATCGCCGGCCGGACGGCGATCGTGATCGCCCACCGCCTCTCAACCGTGCGGATGCTCGACCGGATCCTCGTCTTCGACCGCGGCGCCATCGTCGAGGAGGGAACCCACGAGGAGCTGGTGCGCATCCCCGGCGGAACCTACCGGCGTCTGTTCGAGAAGCAGGCGCTCGGCCTCCTCGCCGACGGAGACGCCGCCCCCTGGGCCGAGTCCGACGAGGAGGAACTCGACGAAGAGGCGGTGGGCTAACGTTACGGCCGCCGCCTTTCTCTAAACCTGAAGCACCCAGCCCGAAGCCGCCTCGCGCAACGATCCGGCTCCCCGGCACCCCTGTACCCTGCCCCCTGTGGATTCCTGTCAACCCCTTACCAAAGTTTAATCGTTGATTCCAAAGGCCCCCAGGCAAAACAAAGTTGGCAGTCTTTAGCCCCGAGTTTGGTATTCTGAATATAGAGGGTAAAAAAAGAAAAAGGCCGTCCTTCGGGGCGGCCTTTTCTATTTCTATGACCGGCAACCGGCAACCGGCAAGCAGCTAGCAGCTAAAAGCTAGCAGCTAGCAGCTAGCCCCTCAGAGGAGAACATCATGACCGCACCCGAATGCACCCGCCTCCTGCTCCACGGCCAAAAGTGCCGCGCTGCCGCCAAACGTGGCCTGCCCTTCTGCCGCCACCACGACCCCGCCGCCGCCGCCGCGCCCCCACGCCGCCCCTGCTCCGAGTACGAACGCTTCTCCCGCCACCGCCACTGGATCAACGTCGGCCGCGATCTCCCCTGGTTTGCCCCCGCTGAGCTCCCCGTAGAGATTCTCGCCATCCACCAGGCCCTCCTCGAAGACGGCTCCGGCGGAATCTCCGATCGCGAAGCGGGACGCCTCCTCCGTGGCCTGCTCCGCCGCATCGGCTGCGTCCCGTTCGAAATCCCCGACCCCGAAGTTTCCGA
>JBAUGH010000300.1:0-5680 GCA_049679565.1 Acidobacteriaceae bacterium | reverse complement strand
CCTCCGCCACTCCCCCCACCCCCGGCGCCGGATGGCGCCGCCGCCACAGCCGCAGCCAGTAAAAATCGTGCACCCGCGCCAGCCGCGCCTGCAAAGGCTTCTCCTGTTCGATCAGCCGGGTGATCGCCCGCGCCAGAATCGTGGCATCGGCTGCCTCCAGAAACTCCACCCGCGGTCCCGGGGTCGCGAGGTACATCTCCAGAGCGCGCCGGAACTCCATGTCCCCGGCGATTCCCGCCGCCACCCGCAGTCCCGTAGTCCGCTCCACCGCGTAGCTCACGCTATGGTCGAGCGCCCCCGCAAAGGCCAGATACAGCAGCCGCCCCGCACCCACCCGCACCGGCACCGCGCCGGCCAGTTCGGCCAGCAGCCGCGGCAGCAGGGATGCGGTCTCCTCCGGGCGGTAGTCTGTGAGCGAATACGCCGGGCAGTTCCATTGCGCGCTCAGCCCCTCGGTCAGCGCCGGCTCGGTGAGCAGTCCGCTCTCGATCAGCCACTGGCCCAGCCGCATCCGTTCTCCGCTTGCCTCGCTCCGCCGCTGCCCGGCTCCCAGCGCGGCGCGCAGCTGCTCCTCGGTTATCCTGCCCTGCTCGACGAGCAGCAGTCCGATCGGGATGCGGTGCGACCATGCCGTCGGCCCCAGGGCCGCTCCGCCCGCCTCCCGGCGGACAGCGGCGGTTACCAGCGCTTCCATGCAGGACGGCGAGCAGGCCCACTCCCCCTCGAAAGCCGGCACCCGCCGGCTCCTCCACAGATGCATCCATCCGCTCGAGCAGGCCGGGTTACCGCAGCGCGGAAACCATGCCTCCCGGCGTCCCTCGCGGTGCGCTGGCCGCTCGGCTACATCAGGCATCGAATACTCTCCAGCCGCCGCACCGGTTCGGCCACCTCGGTCACCCGCAGGCCGAAGTTGCCGTTGACCAGCACCACCTCGCCATGAGCCACGATCCGGTCGCCCACAATCAGGTCCACCGGGTCGGAAATGTGCCGGTCGAGCTCCACCACGTCCCCCGGTCCAAGATCCAGCAGTTCCTGCAACTGCATCTCCCGCGATCCGAAGCGGACCGAGGCGTCGAGTTCCACCTCGAGCAACAGATCGTAACGGGCGGTTGTGCCGGGGGTCTGCGCCGGCTCCTTTGCCGCGCCGGTCGCCTCACCCATGCCCACTCCCCCCGCATCCTCTTCCACGCCGAGCGCAATGCGCATCGCCGCGCTGCCCAGCCGGAGGGTGCAGGAAGCAGCCGCCTGAATCTCGGCCGCCGCCGGCCCCGCCTCCGGCGCGCAGGTTCCTCCCAGCCGCGCCGCAACGCTGGTCAGGATTCCGGACCATAGCTCCCGCACCAGCGCGGCATCCGCCTGACCCGCTTCGAGCACCCGCCCTTCCACGAGAATGGCGGCCAGTTCCTCTCCGTCCACCGTCAGCAGCAGGCGCGCTCCGGGAATCGCAAACCGGTCGCTGAGGCGGCGTTCCGTCTCCGGCGCCTGTCCTCCCGGCGCGATCGTGACCGGCTGGCCCAGTTCGCGGGCGATCTCCGCCTCCAGCTTCCCGATCCACGAACCTGTCTTCTGCCCGGCCATGGTGTCGCGCCTTTCCCTATCGCTCTCTCGGGGCGGCAGTACCCAGACGCGCCGCCCGGCGTTCCGTCTGCCCCACCGGCGCCGCCGCGAACAGAACCACGCCGCCCGCCCGGAAATGCGCCTGGGTTTGCGCCGGCCAGCGCAGATCGAGCACCGCGCCCGGGCGCAGATCCCCCAGGGCGCCGGCCGCCACCCGCACCTGCGGCAGATCGAGAGACGCCCGCGTCTTCGTCATCCCCGCCAGTTCCTGCATCCGCTGCCGGGTTGCGGGCGAATGGTGCCGCTGCCGGGACTTCTCCCCCGCGAGGCGCCGCAAAATCGCGTTCGATACCACCGCCGGGAACGCCAGATTCAGCAGACCGCTGGCCTCGGCCAGGCGTAACTCAAAGCTGAGGCAGAGGGTTTTCTCCGATACCGGAATCAGTCTTGGCGTCTGGGTCTGCATCTGCCGCTTCTCAAAGCTGAAAGACAGCCCCACCGGCTGCCACGCGGTCGTCAACTCCCGGCACACCGCTTCCACCACCCCCGACAGAATGGCCTCTTCGATATCCGTCAGCTCACGCGGCTCTGCCGGCTTGCCCTCGCCGCCCAGCAGCAGGTCGATGATCGGGGGCGCCGTCGTCAGATCCATCTGCAGCACGGAAACCGCGTGCAGCGGTTCAAGGCGCACCGAGCAGACGTAGGCCAGTTCGGGAATGCGCAGCAGGAACTCGCTGAAGGGAATCTGCTCGGCCGACACCAGGCTGACCTGCACCCGGCTGCGAAACCACGCCCCCAGATGGTGGGTGAGGTTGCGGGCGAAAATGTCGTTGATCATGCTGATCGAGCGCAGCTGCTCGGTCGAGATCTGCCCGGACCGGGAAAAACTCCACGGCAGCACGCGGCTGCGGGGCGACTCTTCCGGCGTTTGACTGCGGGCCCTTGCTGCCTGAAACAGGGCATCGATTTCTTCCTGTCCGAGTTCCTTTTCAAGCGCCATAGCTTCCTATTTCCGCCCCGGTTCCCTGTTTCCGGGTCCCGCGAGCCGTACCCGCAGGTGCACCACGGCCGAGGAATGGATCTGTGACACCCGCGATTCCACCACCCCCAGTGCCAGGCCGATCTCTTTCATCGTCATCTCCTCGTAGTAGTAGAGGGCTACCACCAGACGCTCCCGCTCCGGCAGGGCGTCGATGGCCGCGGCCAGTCGTTCCTGCATTTCCCCACGCAGGCAGCGGAACAGCGGGTCGTCTTCGGGACGGTTGGGAATGTAGGCCAGCTCCTCCTCGCCCGAATCCTCCGACCGCTCCAGGTGCAGCGTGCCGATCTCAAGCCCCTTCAGTTCGCCCAGCAACTGCTGATACTCCTCGAGTGTCAGCCCCATTTCGCGGGCGATCTCCGGCTCCGCCGGCGCTCGCCCGTACTGGGCGGTCAGCCGCCGCACCGCCTCCTCCACCGCCCGGCCCTTGCGGCGCAGATCGCGCGGACTCCAGTCGAGGGTGCGCAGGCTGTCAAGGATTGCGCCGCGAATGCGGAACTGAGCGTAGCTGCGAAACTGCACCTTGCGTTCCGGGTTGAACTTCCGGAAGGCATCGAGCAGTCCCAGCGTGCCCGCGCTCACCAGGTCTTCCATGTCCACGTGCTGCGGCAACCGCTCGTGGATGCGGCGCGCTATCCAGCGCACCGCCGGCATGTGCTCGAGCATCATCTGCTCGCGTTCGGTCTCTGTCAGCGCTCGTTCCTGCTCCGGCCCGTCGAGCCCGGGAACGCGCCCTTCTGACAGTGCCGGTGCCGCCGGCTCGTGGGTCTTTCCCTGCCTGCGCCCCTGCCTCTTCCATCCCTCGCCCTCTTCCCCGGCCACCTGACCTGCGTAGTTCATCGCTTTCCACCCCCGGAGCTTATGCCTTCCCGTCCGCGTTGCCACCTTCGCCGCCTCGGTCGCCTCTTATCCAGGGCGCACCATTCCCACCGCCCGCACTGCAGTCTCAGGCGGGATCTCCGCGGGTGCCAGTACCGTCAGCCGCGGCAGCGCGGACTCCAGCCATCGCTTCACGTGGTAGCGCGCCGGACTGACACAAAGGAGCACGGGCTGGGCCGAAGCCGAGCCCGGCCCGATAAGGCGTTTCAAAGAATCCGTCAGCCGGCGCAACACCGGTCCCTGCCCGCCTGCGGTCAACAGCCTTCCCCCCTGCTGATCGGCGGTCGCCAGCGCCATCAGTTCCTGCTCCACAGCCGGGTCGAGGGCGATCACCCGCAGGCTTCCGTCGGCCTCGAGCAGCGGCTGGGTCAGATGCCGCCCCAGCGCCTGGCGCGCCGCCTCCACCAGATGCGGCAGCGCCCGACTCTGCGCCGCGGTCTCCACCAGCGCTTCGAGAATCGTGCCCAGATCGCGAATCGATACCCGCTCCCGCAGCAGC
Source organism: Acidobacteriaceae bacterium (assembly GCA_049679565.1). Taxonomy (GTDB): domain Bacteria; phylum Acidobacteriota; class Terriglobia; order Terriglobales; family Acidobacteriaceae; genus Palsa-343. The sequence continues at coordinate 1,706 of JBAUGH010000300.1, read as the reverse complement.
TGCTGCAGCACCTTCTGCACCTCGCCGAGCGACAGCATCTTCGGCACCAGTTCCTCGACCAGCTTGGGATGACTCTCCGCCAGGGAATCGAGCAGCCGCCTGACCTCCGCCCGCCCCAGAAGCTCGTGCGCGTGCTTCCGAATCATCTCGGCTACATGCGTGCCGATCATCGTTCCCTGATCCACCACCGAATACCCTGCCGCCAGCGCCTCATCCTCGAGGGCCGGCTGGATCCACCGCGCCGCCGCTCCATAGGCGGGCTCGTGCGTCTCCTTTCCCGGCAGTGGCCGGGGATGCGCATCGGTGCTCACCGCCAGCAAACAACCGCCCTCGGTCTGCCCCCGTCCGATCTCCGCCCCGCGCAGCGAAAAAACATACTCCCGCGCCCGCAGACGCAGATTGTCCGAGATGTGCACCGGCGGAATCAGGAATCCCAGCTCTCCCGCCAGATGCCGCCTCAAAGTCTTCACCCTCCCCAGCATCTGCCCGCCCTGCTTCTCATCCACCAGCGGAATCAGCTGAAACCCGATCTCGAGACTCAGCTCGTCGAGACGCAGCGCCGCCGCCCAGTTCTCCGCTTTCTCCGCGGTTTTTTTGCCGGTTTCCGCCTCGGCGCCCGGTACCTCGCGCTTCGCCACCTTCGACCCCGCGTACGCCAGCACCACGGCCGGCAGCAGAAAGGCCAGTTTGGGCAGCCCGGGAATCAAACACAGCGCGCCCAGCACCGCGCTGGCGACATACAGCGTGCCGCCCTTGCCCAGCAGCTGCGTCCCCAACTCCGTCGTCAGCTGGCCTGACGAAGAGGCCCGCGTCAGCACCATGCCGCCGGCCACCGACACCAGCAGCGACGGAATCGTGGTCACCAGCCCGTCGCCCACCGTCAGGATCGTGTAGGTGCGCACCGCTTCGCCCAGGTCGACTCCCTGCTGCAGCGTCCCGATCAGCAGGCCGGCCACGATGTTGATGCCGGTGATCAGAATCGTCGCCATCGAGTCGCGCTGATTGAAGCGCGCCGCCCCGTCCATCGCCCCGTAGAATTCCGCCTCCTGAGCGATCGCCTGGCGTCGCTTCCTCGCCGTCACTTCGTCAATCAGTCCGGCATTCATGTCCGCGTCGATCGCCATCTGCTTGCCCGGCAGTGCATCGAGGGTGAAGCGCGCCGTCACCTCGGCTGTGCGCACCGCTCCATGGCTCACCACGAGAAACTGAATCGCAATCAGCGCGAGGAACAGCACGAACCCCACGACGTAGTTCCCGCCCACCACAAACTGCCCGAAGGACTCGATGACCCGGCCCGCAGCCGCCGTGCCCTCGTTGCCGTGCAGCAGGATCCGCCGGCTCGAAGCGATGTTCAGCGACAGCCGGAAGAGCGTCAGCAGCAGCAGCAGCGTCGGAAACACCGAGAAATCCACCGCGCGCCGCAATTGCACCGCCGCAAGGAACACCAGGATCGACAGCGCCATCGAGCAGGCCAGCAGCATGTCCATCACAAACGCCGGCACCGGCACCAGCATCACGAAGATCACGCTGATCGCCGCTACCGGCAGAGCCATTGACCGCAGCGCCTTCACTGCGCCCTTCTGCCCCGCTCCTGCTTGCCCCGGTCCCGCCGGCGCCAGAACACCTGCACTCATGGTTTTACCCTCACGGAAGCTGCGCTCATCGCGCCGTCCTCGCTTCCTTGATCCGCTTCATCGCCGCTGCCC
>JBAUGH010000299.1:0-2574 GCA_049679565.1 Acidobacteriaceae bacterium | reverse complement strand
GAAGTGAACCGACCCGCCGGTACGTATATCAATACCAGTGCGCTCCACAAGGGAGTGATGTGGATCGATGGCCACCCTCTGGGCCGCTTTTGGTCCATCGGGCCGCAGTTTGCGCTGTTCACGCCCGGCTCGTGGCTCGAACAAGGCACCAACGCGGTTACATTTTTCGATCTGCAGGGCGACGCCGGCGAACACGTGACCACCGTTCCGGGGCCGATCTTCGACAAAGCGGCTCCGTAGGAAGGGCGTTCGCGATCAGAAGCCGATGCTGGCGCCGCCGTCGACGGGGAGAACGACCCCATTGATGAACGAGGCGGCCGGCGAACTGAGATAGACCGCGGCCCAGCCAACCTCCTCCGCCTTGCCGAAACGCTGCTGTGGGGTTCGCTCGAGGATCTTGTTGCGGCGCGCCGGATCGCCGCTGAGCGCGGCTTGAAGCATCGGCGTTTCGATCCAGCCGGGGGCGATGGCGTTCACGCGGATGTTGTGGGGACCCAGTTCGCTGGCCAGCGAGCGCACCATGCCGAGATAGGCTGACTTGGCCGCCGAGTAGGCCACGATGTTGGGCATCCCGATCAGCGAGCTCATGGATGCGGTGAACAGGATGCTGCCGCCGCCGGCGGATTTCATCCGCGGCGCGACTGCCTGGGTCAGCGCGAAGGCGCCCTCCACATGGGTAGCAAGAATGCTCTGGAAGTCATCGAGCGTGTGGCCCTCAATCGGCTTCTTGACGTGGGTTCCCGCGTTGTTGACGAGGATGGCCGGCGGCCCGTGGCGTTCCTCGATGCGGGCGAGGAGCGCCGCCGATGCGGTGAGATCGGTGACGTCATGCTGTTCGGCAAACACGCCCTCGCCGATGCGGGCGGCGGCCTGGCGGAGGATGTCGAAGCGGCGGCCGGTGATAACCACAGTGGCGCCGGCTGCGGAAAAACACGACGCCATAGCAAACCCAAGTCCGGTGCCGCCGCCAGTCACGATGGCAAGCTTTCCGCTCAGCCCGAAGACTTCTTCCAGCCGATCTGAGTTAAGCATGGCAGCCCTGCTCGAGAGAAGGAGTGCTCTGATGCTTGTACATGATGAAGTATTCGCGATGTCCCAGGCGTTCGGGTTTGGTCGGGACTCCGGCGGCAGTGTCGGCGACCTGCACGGCCAGCGCCGCGGCCGCTTCGTTCATCGAGCGCCGTCCGTCGAGCACGCAGCCCGCGTCGAAGTCGATATCGCCGCTCATTTTCTGAAACGTCGTGCTGTTGCCGGTGATTTTCACGAGCGGGGCGATGGGTGAGCCGATGACGCTGCCGCGGCCGGTGACGAACAGCACGATCTGCGCGCCCGCGGAGATCAGATCCATAATGCCTTCGGTGTCGTTTGGATTGGTGTAGCCGAATTGCATGAAGTTCTCGTCGGGCACGGAGTCCATCAGCCAGAGTCCGGGATGGGTGGGACGTTCGGCGACGCGCAGGACGCCCTGGATGGGGCGAGATCCGCTTTTCGAAACCGCGCCGAGGCTCTTTTCCTCGATGGTGGTGAGGCCGCCGGCAAAGTTGCCCGGCGAAACGGAGTATTGCCGCACCGAGCGGCAGTAGCGCTCCGCCTTGTCGTAGGCCGCGGCAATGGCGGCGGCTGCGGCCGGCGAGGCCGCGCGGCTGGTGAGCAGACTTCGGAGGCCGATCATCTCGACGGTTTCCTCGAAGACTGCCGTGCCGCCGCGGTCGATCAGCCAGTCGTAGAATCGCCCCACGACCGGATTGCCCGCGAGACCGGAGGTGCCGTCGGAACCGCCGCACTCGCAGCCGATTGTCAGGTCTGTCCATCCCATCGCGACCCGCGGAACGGCGGCGATTTTCTCGCGCAGGCGGGCCAGCATCTCCTTGCCGAAAGCGATGCTTTCGCTGGTGCCGCCGTGCTCCTGGATGAAGAATGCTTCGGCCGGGCGGCCGGAATCGCGGACCGCTTCGGCGATGCGCGCCGGCTGCGTGTACTCGCAGCCCAGTCCAATGGCGAGAACGGCGCCGACGTTGGGATGACGGGCGAGCGCCAGCAGAAGGCGGATCGCGTATTCATTGTCGTAGCAGCCGGGAAAGCCGATGACGTGCGTATCCGCTTCGCCCTGGGCCACGGCGTGCGCGACGAACTGCGCGCACTGCACGGTGTACACCACCAGCAGCAGGTTGCGAATGCCCTTGCGGCCATCCGCGCGCGGATAGCCCAGCCATTGAGCTTCAGCCATAGCGGGCCTCGGTGCGCGCGCCGGAGCCGGGATCGAGCGACGAGGAGGCCTCGTCATAAAGGCTGCGGCAATTGTGCAGATGCACCCATTGCCCCGGCGCGATGGGCTGGGTCGTTTCGCCGATGGGGAAACCGTATTTGATCACGCGCTCTCCCGCCGCCATGGGCCGCAGCGCTACTTTGTGTCCGGTGCGGATCTCTTCGCGCGCCTGCAGGCTCGGGATTTCCGGAGCGCCGCGCACCAGCAGCTCCTCCTGCGCGGCCGCATCCTGCAGCAGCGTCGCAACGTTGTCTTCGGCAGCGATCCGGAAGCATTCGCCGGGCATAGAGGCTGGCTCAGAGTATCCC
>JBAUGH010000298.1:0-5169 GCA_049679565.1 Acidobacteriaceae bacterium | reverse complement strand
CAGCGGCCCTCAATGGAAGGCAACGCTGCATGCCGTGGCGGGCTGGCAGCGCGCGGATTTCGATGACGCCTTATGGCCGGCTGTGACGGCTCTGGGAGCGATCGAGGGCAACATCGACCTGCTTCAGTGGAATGCCGACGCGGGCTTGTACAACTGGCCGGGGTACGAGGGAGCATCGCCGTTCCTCGCCCATTTGTATCTGCCGGCGACCGCATTGACCGACGTGAACCCCGGCGACGGCAGCTTCGAGCATCTCGACGCCCTGCAACAGCCCCAGACCGGCGCCGCGCACCAATTCACCGTGAACATGCCGCAGACGAAAACACCGGGAACGACTGATCCCAGCCTCACCTTCGACTTTGGACGCGAGGTCACCGGCCGTCTGGAACTCATCTCTGACTCGGACGCGCCGGCGTGGGTTTCCATCGCTTACGGCGAGTCGATGGGGGAACTCGACAACCACCCCTATCTCGGCACGAATGTGCTGCGTCTGGCGCCGCGCGCCAGCGGGCACGGTCCGAAGTCGGCCTTCCGCTATGCTCGCGTACGCTTCCTGACGGGCGCACCCACGACGCGCTTCAAAGCGATTCACCTGGAAGATATCTACTATCCGGTCCACTACCGGGGTTCGTTCGACTCGTCCGACCCGCTGCTGAATCGGATTTGGGAGGTGGGCGCGTACACCGCGCACCTCTGCATGCAGGATGACATCTGGGACGCGCCGAAGCGCGATCGCGGACGCTGGATGGGGGATACCGATGTGAGCGGCCGCGTCATCTCGACAGCGTTCGGAGATGACTTCCTGCTGGAAGACACGCTCACCCGCCTGGTCGGCAAGACCCCCGTGGATCAGCACGTCAACGGCATTCCGGGGTATTCGTCGTTCTGGTTCACGGAGCTCGCCAACTACGACCGGCACAGCGGCCAAGAGCAATATGTCGCCGGCATGCACGACCGCATCGTGCAGTTGCTCCAACTCATGGATCGCGAATTCGACGCGCAGAACCAGTTCATCAATCGAACCAAAGCCTGGCTCTTCGTCGACTGGGCGATGGACCTGAATGGCGACACACCCCAGGCGCGTGAAGCAACGGTCATCGAATACATCCGCGCCTATCGTCAGGGAGCATGGATGCTGCGCCAGCTCGGCGACACGCAGAACGCCGAATATTTCGAGCAGCGCGCCGACGCGCTCCGCCAGGCGATTCGCGCTCGTGACTGGGCTGACGGCTCCTACGGCCTGCGCTGGCAAACCAACGCCATGGCCGTGCTCGCCGGCGTCGCCGATCCAAGCCAGTACGCATCCATCTGGAACGATGTCCTGTCGAACGTCGGCAAACCCACATGGCGGCCCGACATCATAACGCCCTACTACGGCGCCTATGTGCTCGACGCCATGGCCGAGATGCATCACCGCGCCGATGCGCTTCGCTGGATACGCGAATACTGGGGCGGCATGTTGCACGAAGGCGCAACCAGCTTCTGGGAAGCCTACGATCCCGCGTGGCCGAAGGATAATCCGCACGTGGACCTGCAGGCTGATGGGCGTGCCGGGTATTTCGTGAGCCTCGCACACGGATGGTCCGCTGGCCCCGTATATTGGCTCACCGAACAGGTGCTTGGGATTCAGCCCACCGCGGCCGGCTTCAGTAAGACCACCATTCGTCCCGACCTGGTCGATCTCGCGTGGGCGCGCGGCGTGGAGCCGACGCCGCAGGGACTCCTCCGCGTCGACCTCCGACGAACCGACAAACGCATCACCGAGAACCAGGAGAATCTGGATGCGGTCATCGATCTTCCCGACGGCGTCGAGGCAACGGTCCTCTTTCCAGTCTCGCCGGGAACCAATCGCGTGCTGGTGAACGGCACGCCGCGCGAGGCAACACCGGCCGAGGACGGCTCGCGGCTCGCGGTGGCGCTCGATCACGCAGGTCACTATGAACTTCGCGCGATCCCAGGAGGGGCGCGATGAACCGTCGGGAAATGCTGAAGCTTGGAGCCGCGGCTCTGTGCAGCACAGGCGCGATCGACGCTACTGCAGCGGCCATGCCCGCGCCCGCCGGCGAGGCCAGGGAGGTCGAGCAATGGGGAATGTTCGAAGTCGCTGTCAACGGCCCCGCGACAGGGAACCCGTTTGTCGATGTCACGTGTGCGGCCGACTTTCGCATCGGACATCGAACCGTCATCGTCAACGGATTCTACGACGGCGACGGCGTCTATCGGATCCGCTTCATGCCCGACCAGATTGGCGATTGGACTTACGAGACGCAAAGCAACCAGGCCGAGCTCACCGGGCACACCGGGACCCTGCGCTGCGTCGCCCCTTCCGGCGATAATCATGGACCGGTGGAGGTCGCCCACCAATTCCACTTTCAGCACTCCGACAAGACGCCGTACTTCCCCTTCGGGACAACCTGTTATTCCTACGCCTTCATGGCCGAGCCGTACGCCTCCCAGACGCTCGCGACGCTCAGGAGGGCGTCCTTTAATAAGGTTAGAGTCTGCCTGTTGCCCAAGCCGCAGGGCGACCATCCGCTGTTCGCGCTGCCCTTCGAGAAAGACGCTTCCGGCGCCAACGATTACACCCGCCTGAATCCAGGCTACTTCCAGCACGTGGAGAGCCGCATCCTCGATCTCATGACGATCGGCGTCCAAGCCGACGTGATCCTGTTTCACCCGTACGACAGCTGGGGTTACAAATCGATGCCGGACGATGCAAACGATCGCTACCTCCGCTACGCCGTGGCCCGCTTGGCGGCGTATCGCCACGTCTGGTGGTCGATCGCGAATGAGTATGACCTTGTGAAGTCGAAAACCACCGCGGACTGGGATCGATTCTTCCGCATCGTCGAAGAGAGCGATCCATGGAGCCACCTGCGCTCCATCCACCACAGCCGCGTGCTGTACGACAACAGCAAGCCCTGGGTGACGCACGCCAGTCTGCAGGCCTACAACTTCGAGAAGGCGGACGAGTATCGCCAGGCGTGGGGCAAGCCGATTATCTGGGACGAGATTCAGTACGAAGGCAACATCGCGCGGCGGTGGGGCAATCTCTCTCCCGAAGAAATGACCCGCCGCTTCTGGCTGGCCACCGTCGCCGGCACCTATGCGACCCACGGCGAAACCTACATCTCCACCGATGGCTCGCCGGTTTGGTCGGATGGTGGAACATTGCACGGAACGAGCCCGCAGCGAATTGGATTCCTGCGTAAGCTGGTGGAACGCATTACTACGACCGGCCTGACGGAGTATGTGAACTCCTACTATCTCTCTGCCGGCGAGCCCGGCGAGCTCTACCTCTATTACTTCGACGATCACTGCGCCGCCGAGTACGATTTCCCCTTGCCCGATGGCGAATTCCGCTGCACGCTCATCGATCCGTGGGCGATGACGATGCAGGAGCTGCACGGCACACTGCGCGCGAAGCGCGCCGGAGCCGGCTCAGGTCCCGGCGATAACAACAAGCCGGGCACCGCACGCGTCTCGCTGCCCGGAAAGCCGTATCGCGCGGTCCTGCTCGAGAGGGTCTAACCCAGGCGGCCTCGCTACTTCGTCGTCGCCGCCGCCGGCTGCGCCGGATCGTGTCGCGCCAGTAGTTCCGTCGCTTCCTCATCCGTAATCTTCAGGAAGCTGCCATGTTTGCAGCCCTGGGGCAGGCTTATGCGATCGTCGGCCGAGACCCAATGTCTCCAGTCTGTGGTCTCCACAGCTTCATACCGTGCGCGCGGCGATCGATAATGATCGTAGAAGACCAGATACTGGCTGCCCACCTGAATCGCCGACGGACCCTCCGACCACGGCTCGGTGATCGGCGCCTGAATATCGCTCCACGGACCTTCCAAAGTAGGGCCAGTAGCAAACCGTACCTGATAACGGAGCGGATCGGCGGTCTGGTCCTTGAAGATGAAGTAATACGGATCGTGCCGCGCGCCGGCGCGATGAAAGATCGTTGCGTCGATCACCACGTATCCAGGATCGAAGAAGATCGCAGGCTTCCTGAAAGAGTCGAAATTCGTGGTGACTGAAGCCCAGATGCGATTCCCTGTGTCGGAATTCTTCATCGAGCTCGACCAGATGAGCAGCCACTCCTTCTTCTTCGCGTCCCAGTAGGTTTCTGGCGCCCACACGTTATTCGTCTCGGGGAAATCCTGCATGATGGGGATCTCCTTCTGCGCGGACCAGTGCAGCAGATCGGGCGAGCTGGCGTAGCCGAGCGAATGCCCGCGCCAGTTCCACGTCCACACCATGTGAAAGAGATGGTCCGGACCGCGGCTCAGAAAGACATCGCGCATCAGTTCGCTGGGGAACGACGGCGCCAACCACGGCTGCCCATCGTTGAGTGGCGCGTAGTGGTAGCCGTCGCGGCTGAGCGCAAAATAGATCCCCTGATTTCCCGGCTCCTTGAAATAGATAAACAGCCAGGCGCCATTCTGCTGCGCTCGCAACGGCATGCCGGGCAGCAGCAGGGCGAGAGTCGCCAGCGCGGTGCCGCATCGGCGAGCAATCCCGTGGACAAACCCCCTCACGGCGCGGACTCCCCGGAGAACGTCACGCCGACCAATGTCTTGTTGTGCCAATGCGACTCAGCCACCGGGTGGCCGCGGAAGTCGAACTCGCGCCAACTCCAGTCGCCCGCGGGGGCATACTCCTTCGTCCAGACCCTCGTGCCGTCTTCGCGGTAGTAATTCTCTTCGCCGGTCTTCTCGCCCAGACGGAAGTGCAGCGACCACTCAACCCGGCCATTCGGATAATAGAACGTCTCCGGGCCCTCCAGCAGCACCTCTCCGTCGCTCGCGCGGCTGCTCGACCACTCTGCCATCGGCTTGCCGTCCACATAGTTCTCGCGATGACGAACGACCTTCCCCGGCCGCAGGTCCCTCAGCGCAGAGGGGGAGCCACCCGCATCGGAGAGGATCCAGGCCTCGTTCAGTTCGATCTCATAATTGATGGTGTTCTTTGAAGTCACGATGTGGATGGTTCCATCGGGGCCTTGCGTCGCCGTAACGTACCCGACGGTGAGGATATTCGCCGGCAGCCGCTTCTGTTTCCACGTCACCCCCTCATCGTCGCTGAGAGCGACGTAGGCACCATCTTTGTGAATGTGCTTCTGATTTTTGGGATTGTAGTCGGCCACGAAGAACAGGCGGCCTGAGGTGAGCCGAATGACGC
>JBAUGH010000297.1:0-2864 GCA_049679565.1 Acidobacteriaceae bacterium | reverse complement strand
ACGATCCTCCTCGTGGCCTCTGCCACCGGCTGCAAGCGCCTCGAGGCCCGCGATCAGCTCAACAAGGGAGTCCAGGCCTATAAGCAGGCGAAGTATGAAGAGGCAATCGACCACTTCCAGCGCGCCGTGAACCTCGATCCCACGTACCCCATGACCCGGCTCTATCTGGCCACGGCGTACGCACAGCAGGTTGTTCCCAATCTGGACACGCCGGAAAACGAGAAGACCGCCCAGATGGCCATCAATGGATTTGAAGATGTCCTGCGCGAGCATCCGGACGACGTCACCAGCATGAAGCAGATTGCCGCCCTGAACTTCGACCTGGACAAGTTCGATCAGGCCAAGCAATGGCAGCTGAAGGTTCTGAATGCGAACCCGAAAGACCCCGAAGCAGCCTATACCATCGGCGTGATTGACTGGACTCTGGCCTACAAGAATGCCATGCATGCTCTGCAGGGCGCCGGCATGCAGGATGACGGCCTGGGCAATCCGAAGATGCCGAAGGCGGTCTGCAAGACTCTTCAGGACGAGAACGCGAGCCTGGTCGATGACGGTCTCAAGTACCTGCAGATCGCCGTCAACCTGCGTCCCAACTACGACGCCGCCATGCAGTACCTGAACCTCCTTTACCGCCGCAAGGCCGATCTGGACTGCGGCAACGATGCCGCCCGCAAGGCCGACCTCGCTCAGGCACAGGATTGGGTTGGGAAAGCCATGGGCGCTCGCAAGGCCAACGAAGAGAAAGCCAACGAGAAAGCCACTGGCGGCGTAGTGATGCAATAGGCCGTCGATGGTCACGATAAGGCCCCCGCACCGCGGGGGCCTTACGCTTTTCGCTGCATCTTTCACCCTCCACCCTGTACCCTGTTTCCTGTGTTCCGCAAAGTTCTCATCGCTAATCGCGGCGAAATTGCCCTTCGCATCCATCGCGCCTGCCGGGAGCTGGGCATCGCGACGGTCGCCGTCTATTCCGATGCGGACCGCGCCGCGCTCCACGTTCTCGAAGCCGACGAAGCCTGGCGTCTCGGACCTGCTCCAGCCAGCGAATCGTACCTGCTCGGCGGTCTGATCCTCGAAACCGCCCGGCGCACCGGGGCCGACGCCATCCACCCCGGCTACGGCTTTCTTTCCGAAAATGCCGACTTCGCCCAGGCCTGCGAGCAGGCAGGCATCCGCTTTATCGGTCCGTCATCCTCGGCCATGCGCATCCTCGGCTCCAAGACCAACGCCCGCCAGGCGGCCGACCAGGCGGGCATGCCGCGCACTCCCGGCTGCGTTCACGGCCTCGCTTCACCCCAGGAAGCCTGCGACATCGCTGCGGCCGTGGGCTATCCGGTGATGCTCAAGGCTGCCGCAGGAGGCGGAGGCAAAGGCATGCGCGCCGTCTTTGCCGCCGAGGATCTTCCCTCCGCGTTTGCCGCCGCCAGCAGCGAGGCGGAACGCGCCTTCGGCTCCGGCGAGGTCTACCTGGAGAAACTGATCGAGCGGCCTCGCCACATCGAAATTCAGATCATCGCCGACGAACACGGCAACTGCCTGTCGCTGGGCGAGCGTGAGTGTTCCGTGCAGCGCCGCCATCAGAAGGTCATCGAGGAAGCGCCCTCCGCCGTGGTCAGCCAGGACCTTCGCCGCCGCATGGGCGAGGCTGCGGTGCAGCTGGCAAAATCCGCCGGCTATACCAACGCCGGCACCATCGAATTCCTGCTGGACAGCGAGCAGAACTTCTACTTCCTGGAGATGAACACGCGTCTCCAGGTCGAACACCCGGTCACCGAGCTGGTCACCGGCTACGACCTCGTCCATCTGCAGATCCGCATCGCGCAGGGCGAGCCGCTGCCTTTCACCCAGCAGGACGTTCAGCTGCGCGGCCATGCCATCGAGTGCCGCGTCTACGCCGAGGACCCCTCCAACGGCTTCATGCCGTCGCCCGGACGCATCACCCGCCTCCTGCAGCCCGGCGGCCCGGGGATTCGCGAAGACTGCGGAATCTACGAAGGCTGGGTCGTTCCCATGGACTACGACCCCATGCTCTCCAAGCTGATCGCCTGGGCGCCCACCCGCGAGCAGGCCATCGCCCGTATGCTGCGCGCGCTCGATGAGTACGTCATCGGCGGCATCCGCACCAATCTCGGCCTGTTTCGCCGCATCCTCAGCGAGCCTGATTTCCGCTCCGCGCGCATCGATACCGGCTACCTCGATCGTCTGCTGGCCGACGATCTTCCAGCTTCCCCCTCTGTGGAGGAGGACGCGGGCGAGCTGATGCCGGCCATCGCCGCTGCCGCGGTTTTCGAAGCCACGAAGTCCACCAATGGCGCATCGCCGTCATCGGCTGCGCACGCGCGGACCTGGAAATCCGTTGCCCGCCGCGCATCGGTCCACGCCTCGCGCTAGAAGAGCTGCCCCCCATGACGCTCGAACTCGACATCAACGGGCGCAGATGCCAGGTGGAAATCGAGGCCGCCGAGCAGCCCGGCGGCTGGAGGGTGAGCATCGACGGCCAGCCGGTCCAGGCCGATGCGCACCTCGTGCGTCCCGGCGTCCTCTCCCTGCTGATTGCGGGCAAGTCGTACCGTATCGTGCTCGATCCCGGACACGCCGAGACGGCCCTGCATTTCGCCTCCCGGCGGATTCCCTACCGCATTGAAGACACGCGATCCCTGCGCTCGCGGCGTCGTCATGCCCACACCGACGGGCCCATGAACCTGAAAGCATCCATGCCGGGACGGGTGGTGCGGGTTCTGGTGGAAGAGGGCGACGCCGTCGCCGCCCATCAGGGCATGCTGGTCATCGAGGCCATGAAGATGCAGAACGAGCTGAAGTCTCCTAAACAGGGCCGCGTCGTGGAAGTCCGCGTATCCCCCGGC
>JBAUGH010000296.1:0-2885 GCA_049679565.1 Acidobacteriaceae bacterium | reverse complement strand
GGGAACGCCCTGCGCGACGCACTGGTCGATGATGTGAACGCTGTTCTGCGCGAGGCGATAGACGTTGGCTTCGCGGGCGCGGAAATCGCCGCCTTTTACCGTGTCGTAGAAGAGGCGGTAGATGCTGTCGCCGTCGTTCTGGTAATTCTTGGCCGCGTTGATGCCGCCCTGTGCCGCGATGGAGTGGGCGCGCCGGGGCGAATCCTGGAAGCAGAAGCACTTCACGTCGTAGCCCAGCTCGCCGAGCGAGGCGGAGGCGCTGGCGCCGGCGAGGCCGGAGCCGACCACGATGAGCGAGTGGCGGCGTTTGTTCGCGGGGTTCACCAGCTTCATTTCGAAGCGGGCGTTCTCCCACTGCTCTTCGATGGGGCCGGAAGGAATCCTGGAATCGAGTTTCATTTATCGCACCCAACCCGCTAGTACGCTGATGGGAATGGAAATGTAGCCGAGGACGATGAGCAGCGCGATCCAGAAGGCGGCGCGCTGCAGAACCGGCGTGTGGCGCGGATGGTTGAGGCCGAGGGACTGGAACATGCTCCACAGGCCGTGGCGCAGATGGAAGCCCAGCAGGATCATCGAGAAGATGTACCAGGCGGAGATGTACCAGACCCGGAAGCCGCTGACGATGTTGCTGTAGATGTCGCCGTCGGCGAAGGTGGACTGCGGGTGCAGGTTGCCAGCGGTGAACTCGAGGATGTGGAGGATGACGAAGGCCAGGATGATCGGGCCGCTCCAGTACATCGTGCGGTCGGCGTAATTGGAGGCGACCGACTTTTTGACCGCATAGCCGACGGGGCGGGCCTGGCGATTGCGGTTCCACAACTGCACGGTGGCGACAATGTGGAGCACCACGCAGAGGATGAGGACGCCGCGAACGATCCACAGCAGCTCGCCGAGGTTCTTCAGGAAGTGGCCGTAGGCGTTGATGCGCGCCGGGCCGTCGAAGACCTGGAGATTGCCGAGCAGGTGGCCGATCACAAACAGGAAAAGGATGACGCCGGTGACGGCCATGACGGCTTTCTTGCCGTTGGTGGACTGCCAGAAATTCGGCGCTCGGGGTGCGAGGGCGGCGGGAGTGCTCATGGCAGGCGCCGGGACGGATTGGGATGGTTCACGCGGGCATTCCTTGTCGGCTGATGTCCGCGTAAGGCGGACGGTGGAGGGGATGCAGCCCGGAACTCTCCGGGCTCAGGTGAGTGCGGTTGCTCGAATCCGGTGGGGAATCGGTTGGGGGAAGCGCCTGAGCCGAATCGTCCATAGCCAGCCAAGAGCCGTCAGCACGCAGAAGGCGAATCCTTATTATTGGTGGCCGGTGGAAGCAGCGTCAACTTCGAAGCGGCGTCCCGCTCCGCCGGGGCTCATGACTTTGGTTCTGTCCGCGCGCCGATTCAGGTTGCGATTGCACATCCGGCGCTCAGGCGTTTTTTCGGATTGTGAGGGACGAATGGCGCGAGCGGAGTTCGTCCCCGACCGCGAATCCAGGGGGATATCAAGCTCGATAACCCCGGAGTTTCCTGTATTTTCAGGCGGTTGCCGGTGTCCCGGGGGGGTGGCCTACTCCAGGCTATGCAGGCGGCAGGTGATGCGGGCAATCTGCAGCTCTTCTTCGCTGGGAAAGACGCAGACCCTGGGGCATTGGGCGGGATCGCCGGAGGTAATGCCGAGGAATTCGAGGCCCTGGCAAATGCGGTTGCGCACCGAGAGACTGTGTTCGCCGATGCCGCCGGTGAAGACCAGCAGGTCGAGGCCGCCAAGCTCGGCGGCGTAAGCGCCGATCTGCTTGCGGGCGGCGATCGAAAAGACGTCGATGGCCAGCTGAGCTTTGGCGTCGCCGCGGGCGGCGGACTGTTCGAGGAGACGCATGTCGGATTCGCCGCCGGAAAGCGCGCCGAGGCCGGAATCCTTGTTGAGCAGCGATTCGAGCTGATCGGCGTTGAGCTGCTCGGTGCGCATGAGGAAGAGCACGACGCCGGGATCGAAATCACCGCTGCGGGTGGCCATGGGAATGCCGCCGACCGGGGTCATGCCCATGGTGGTGTCGATGGACTGGCCGTTGCGGAGGGCGACCAGGCTGGCTCCGGAGCCGAGGTGGGCGCAGACAACGCGGGACGGGACGTTTGGGGTGAGGCGCACGACGATGGATTCGTAGGAGAGGCCGTGGAAGCCGTAGCGCTCGATGCCGAGCGAGTAGAGGCGCTCGGGGAGAGGGAAGTGGCGGGCGGTTTCCGGCATGGTGCGGTGGAAGGCGGTGTCGAAGCAGGCGAATTGCTGGACCTGGGGCAGCAGCTTTTCAGTCTCGCCGATGAGCGCGAGCGCGGCGGGGATGTGGATGGGCGCGAACTGGGTGGCGTCGCGCAGTTTGTCGATGAGGGCAGGGGTGATGCGCTGGTGGTCGCGCAGATGCGGGCCGCCGTGAACCACGCGATGGCCGATAGCGTGGGGGCGAGCGTAGCCGAGGTGGTCCATGACGCTGAGGATTTCCTTGAGCGCGTGGCCCTGGGAGTTGAGGCGGTAAGCCTCGTCGTGGAGGGTGGCGCCGGAGGCATCCTGGATCTGCAGCCGGCCATTGGCGTGGCCGATGCCGCTGGCTCCGCCGGTGAGGAGCAGGGTGGGATCGCAGGCGCCGTGGGGATGGCGGTAGAGGCCGAACTTGAGCGACGACGATCCGCTGTTGACGGCCAGGATGATGCCGTGGTCGGAATTTAGCTGGGCCACGTCCACTCCCGAATCTCCGGCGGGTCGATGCCCCAGGTGTGGGCGTAGGCCAGCTTCTCGGTGATCTGGTCGAGCAGCCACTCCCTGGTATGAGCGCCGATGTTGTGGAGACGCGGGACGCGATCGATGATGTCGATGGCGAGGTTATAGCGGCTCACGTTGTTGACGAT